>JAOPUS010000373.1 GCA_025963345.1 Blastococcus sp.
TAGTCCTTCCGAAGTCGAGTGAACTGCACAGGCAGGCGGGCCGCCACATCCCTCGGTCCCGAGGGGGTGCAACGGGTATCCGCACCTTGGGTGCCGGCCCGGCAAACGCGATGCGTCAGTACGCGCGCGCGTCCCGTCAGAGGTCCTCCTCGGGCCCCACCACGCTGCCGATGCGGTCCAGCGCCTCGAGCTCGACCGGTCCCAGCACCCGCGCCCCCGCTTCCAGGTTCTGTTCCAGGTGGGCGACCGCCCTCGTACTGGGGATGGGCAGGATGTTGGGCGAGCGGGCGAGCAGCCAGGTCAGCGCCACCTCCGTCTCCGTGGTCTCCAGCACGGCAGCCACCCTCGCCAGACCCGGCGCCTGGATCGGGGGGAACCCGCCGAGCGGGGAGCACGCCACGAAGGGGATGCCCAGGCGCGCGAGCGCGTCGACCAGCGGGTCGTCGTGCCGGTGCGTCACGTCGTAGTGGTTCTGCACGCACACGATCCTCGCGATCGCCTCTGCCTCGGCGAAACCCTGCGTCGTCACGTTGCTGACGCCCAGGTGGCGGATGAGCCCCTGCTGCTGCAGCGCGGCCAGGGTCTCCATCGGCTCGGCAAGCGACTGCTCGACCGGCTCGGGGAAGCCGGGCATGCGCAGGTTCACCACGTCCAGCACGTCGACGCCGAGGTGGACGAGGTGGTCCTGGACCGCCCGGCCCAGATCGTCGGAGGAGAGCGCCTGCACCCATCGGCCCTCGGTCGTCCATCGGGCACCGACGTCCACGGTGATGGTGAGTTCGACCGGATAGGGATGCAGTGCCTTCCGGATCAGGTCGGTCACCTTGTGCGGGCCTTCGTAGTCGCCGGTGTCGATGTGGTCGACACCCAGGTCGACGGCGCGGCGCAGGACGGCGATGGTGGTCGTGCGGTCCGGCGGCGGCCGCCCCGCGGCGTCCGGTCCGGTCAATCGCATCGTGCCGTAGCCGAGGCGATTGGCCAGGCGGTCGCCCAGCGCGAACTGGCCGGATCTCTCCGCGGTGATCGTCATGGCCTGGTCCTACCCGCCGGGCGGCCGCGACGCGCACGTACTGGGCGAGAGCCGGTCAGTTCCCGGCCGGCACGACCGACGACGTCCTCACGCCGCCGGGCGGGCGCTGAGCGCGCTCAGCCGGAGCACGATCGGACCGTTGGTCACGCTCCTGGACAGGTAGGACGTCATGCCCACGGCGCCGGGGTCCGTGGCGCCCGCACCGTCGGTGACGGTCAGGGTCACCTGGTACGTCCCGGCCGTCGCGTAGGGGTGCGAGGGCTGGGCGCCGCTGCCGGGCAGTGAGCCGTCACCGAAGTCCCAGGAGTACGAGGCGATCGGCCCCTCGGGATCGCTGGACCCGCGCCCGTGGTCGAGCCCCCGTCGGCGCACGCTAACCCCGACGATGACCGCTGTAAGGGGAGTGCGTGCGTCTCGTTTCCGCTGGCGGGCGCGTCCGGCTGCGGCACATCGGGCCGCATGTCGACGTAGCGTCGGGCCGTGGTGATCGGACTGGTCGAGTTCGTGCTCGTGGCGCTGGTGCTCGGGCTGTTCGTCCTGGCCGGATGGGCGATCTGGACGGCGCTGCGCCGTGCGTCCGGGGGGTCGGGCGCGCTGCCGGCTCGGGAGCGGGCCGTGTTGGCCGCGGCGATCGGGCAGGCCCGGTGGGCGCCGGCGCACGACGAGGTCGACGGCACCACCCGGGTGCTGGTGCGGCGGGCCTACACGGGGCTCGACGGCCGGCCGGTCGTGCTCGAGGAGCGCGTGCTGGAGACGTTCCCGGCGCAGGACCCGGCGTGGGAGGGGCTGTTCACCGAGGCGATGTCGAAGGCCCGGTTCCGCTGCAGCTACCTCAACGCCGAGGAGTCCCAGTAGCCGCGATCCGCCCTACCCACGGCCGTCCCGGCCGGGACGTGGTGCCCGGCCGGGACGGTGCGGGTCAGCGGGCGACCGGTGCGGCCGGACTCCGGTCCGGCGACAGCCTGGCGAGCCCCATCGACAGAGCGACCGCGACGAGGATCCCGATCACCGGTGGGATGCCGATGCCGAGCTCGCCGCTGAGCCAGGCGAGCCCTGCGGCCACCGCGTAGGCGGCGATGTTCGGCCAGCGCAGGCCCGGGGGCGTGTAGCCCTCGGGGATGCCGCGCCGCCACCGGGCCAGGAAGTCCCCGATGATGACGCCGCCCAGGGGCGGGATGAACGTCCCCAGCAGGACCAGGTAGTCGACCAGGTGGTTCTGCACCCCGGTCAGGGCCAGCGCCGTCGCGATCACCGACCCGCCGATGACGAACGGCGCCTTGCGCGGGCGGTTGAACAGCTCCGCGCCGGCCACACCGAAGGCGTAGGCGGTGTCGGCGTTGCTCTTCCAGAGGTTGCCGAACAGCAGCACCAGCCCCCAGCCGATCAGGCCGAGCTGGTAGAGGACCAGGACGAAGTCGCCCTCGCCGAAGGTCAGGGCCCCGACCGCGCCGAAGAAGATCATCAGGCCGTTGCCGACGAGGAACCCGATGACGCAGGCCCACACAGCGTGCGAGCCGCGCCGGGCGAACCGGGTCCAGTTCGGCGCCTGCGTGCCGGCCGACACGAAGGTGCCCACCACCGTGGTCACGGCCACGGCGAGGGCCATCGACGTCGTGGGCTCGACACCGGCCAGGCCGCTGAACCCGCCGACCTCCTGCAGCGACCGGGCGAGGACCCAGAAGGCCAGGATGAGGATCAGCGGTGTGGAGACCAGCGACACCCAGTACATGCCGTGGTAGCCCCAGCAGGCGGTCGCGCACATCAGCACACTGGTCACGATCATGACCGCGGCCCGTGCCCCGTAGGAGTCCCAGCCCAGCGCCTCGGCGGTGAGGTCGCCGATCGTGCCGACGACGACGGCGTACCAGCCGATCTGGGTGCCGCCGAGCAGCACCGAGGCCAGCTTCGCGCCGCGGGTGCCCAACGTGTAGCGGGCCATGACGACGGTCGTCAGGCCGGTCCGCGCGCCGATCCAGCCCATGGCGGCGACGTAGGTCCCGAGCACCAGTGAGCCGATCCCGATGACCAGCAGCAGGCTGCTGAACGAGAATGCCGGCCCGAGGGCGGCGCCGGCCAGCATCGTCGGCGTGAAGACCGTGAAGCCGAGCAGGACGACGGCCACGGAGAAGAACGACTTGCGCGCGTGCGCCGGGACCGGGGTGACCGGGTAGTCCGGGTCGACCACCTCGGTGTCGGCCGCCCCGGTGGCCGCGGCGTGGGTCGCGGGAGTGGTGCTCACGACTCTTCCCCGATGTCTTCGTTCCACAGGGCGGGGCGCTCGGCGATCATCCGGCGCATCAGTTCGATGCACTCGGCGTCGTCGACGACCGTGAGTTCGACGCCCTTCGAGCGGAGCAGTTCCTCGGAGGCCTGGAAGCTGCGGTTCTCGCCGATGACGATCCGGGGGATCTCGTAGAGCAGCGCGGTCCCGGCGCACATGTAGCAGGGGGACAGGGTCGTGTAGAGCACGCTGTTCCGGTAGACCGAGGCCGGCTGCCGCCCGGCCTGGTCGATGCAGTCGGTCTCTCCGTGCCGGATCGGGCTGCCCAACTGCACGCGGCGGTTGCGGCCCACGGCCAGCACCTCGCCCCGGTGCACGAGCGCGGCGCCGATCGGCACGCCGCCCTCGTCCCAGCCGATGCGGGCCTGCTCGATGGCCAGGCCCAGGTAGAAGCGGTCCAGTTCCTCGGGGGAGAGGTCCGGTGGTGCGGTGGGCAGGGGTGCAGCGCTCACGGGCTCTCCACGGGTCGGGGTGCGGACGGCGTTCTTCCGCCGTCCGTCGGGGGACTGTCGTGCGGTGTCGGCGTCTCCGCCGGGATGGTTCCGATCACACAGCGAAGTCCTCTGGTGACCTGCGGGCAAGGGACGCGGTGTCCTGCTTACCGCGCCAGTTGCTTGACGCGGCGTCCATGATCACCGAGCCTCAGCGGCGTGCTGCCGACCGTGACCGAGGTCCTGACTCTCCCCGCCATCCGTGCCGCCGCGCCGGAGGTGCTCGCGGGGGATCCGGACAGGGCCGTCGTCCGGTGGGTGCACTCGTCCGAGGTCTACGAGATGGGCGGTCTGCTCGCCGGCGGTGAGCTGCTGCTGACTACTGGCCTGGGACTGCACGGTCGCACGACCGCGCAGGTGGCCGACTACGTGGAGCAGCTGGCCGACGCCGGCTGTGCCGCCCTGGCACTGGAGGTCGGTCGCTCCTTCGCCGTCGTGCCTCAGGAGCTGATCCAGACGGCGCGGCGGCGGGGGATGGTCCTCCTGGCGCTGCGCGAGGTGGTGCCCTTCGTCCGGATGGTCGAGGACTTCCACGACCTCCTGCTGCGCCGCAAGCTGTCCTGGCGGCGAGCGGGGGAGCCGATCTGGCAGGAGCTGCTGGGACTGGTGGTGTCCGGCCAGGGTCTCGCCGCGGTCCTCAACGCGACGGCCCGCTTGGCCGACTGCCCGGTCGAGCTCGTCGACGTCGACGGCCGTGTCGTCGAGCGCAGCCGCACGCCGGGACTGGTCGACTCCGCCGCGCGCACGGTGGCCGAGGTCCGCGGCGCGCACGGGCCGGTGGGCCGCCTGGTGCTGAACGGCCGGTCGACGGCGGGGCGCACCAGCGTGGCGGAGCGGGCCGCCGTGGCCGTCGCGCTGGAGCTCGGCCGGCACCCTGACCTCGGCTCACGCCCCTCGCTGGCTCAGGCAGTCATCACCGACCTGGTCGCCGGGGTGCTGGTGTCGCAGGGTGACCTGCAGGCCCGCCTGGCGGCCGCGGGCTGGTTGCCCCCCGCGGGCACCCACGTGCTGGTCGCTGCCGTCGAGGTGGACCGGCGCACCCCCGCCAGCGAGGCAGTACCCGCGGTCCGGGAGGCCGCCGAGGCCGTTCTCGGCCGCTGTCTGGTCGGCGCTGCCGGCAGCACGGTGGTCGTGCTCGCCCGGGGCTGGCCGCGCTCGTCCCAGGGGCGGCAGCGGGATGCGGCCGAGCAGTTGCGGGCCCGACTGCGTGCGGGAGCGCTCGACGCCGCCGTACGCACCATCGGAGTGGCCGACCCGGTGAGCGAGCTCGCCGACGTCTCCGGCGCGGTGGCGCGGGCGCGGGAGGTCATCACGCTGAGCCGGCGGATCGGCAGTCGCCAGGCGGTGGTGCTGGCGCAGGACGTCGCCGTCCACCGGCTGCTGGCGGGTGGCCTCGACGGTGCCCAGGTGGCGGCGTTCGTGACCGGCCAGCTCGGTCCCCTCGTCGACCACGACGCCGCGCACGGGACCGACCTGCTGCGGACCCTGGACGCCCACGTGGCCACGGGGCTCAGCAAGACGCGGACCGCCGAGGTGCTCGGCATCCGGCGACAGACGCTCTACGCGCGGCTCAACCGCATCGAGCACCTGCTGGGCGCCCCGGTCGACGATCCGGGGCAGCGCACCTGTCTCGGGCTGGCGCTGAGCGCGTGGCGCATGCGCACGGGACTGGACCCCCAGACGGTGCCCGGCCCGACGCGGGGCAGCATCGCCGGCCAGCTCTCCGGAGCGGCCCCCGGTTCGCCGGGGACGCCGGGCCGGGCGGCAGGATGGACGGCATGAGTCAGGTCGTCGCCACCGCCGAAGGAATCGTCCGAGCGCCTGTGGAACGGGTGCTCACCGCCCTCGCCGACTACGAGGACACCCGCCGGCGGATCCTCCCCGAGCAGTTCAGCGACTACCGCGTCGAGGCCGGCGGGCAGGGGGAGGGCACCCGGGTGCACTGGCTGTTCGCCGCGACCGCCAAGCGGGTCCGTGACCAGCTCCTCGCCGTCACCCAACCCACGCCGGACACCCTCGTGGAGACCGACGCCAACTCCTCGATGGTCACGACGTGGACGGTGCACCCGGCCGACGCCGGCCTGACCACCGTGCGGGTGCGCACGACCTGGAACGGCGCGGGAGGCATCGGCGGCTTCTTCGAGCGCACCTTCGCGCCGAAGGGCATGCGCCGGGTGTACGACGAGGTGCTCGGCCGGCTCGACCGCGAACTCGCCGCCGCCTGAGCGCCCGGCACGGTCGTCGATTCGCAGGGACCATGGACCGGTGACCGCCGCGCCCACCGTCGAGCCGCGAGCCGTGGACCCGTCCCTCGACGTGCTGGCCGACCTGGTGGCCGACGGCGATGTCGTCGTCCTCTCCGGGGCCGGGCTGTCCACCGACTCCGGCATCCCCGACTACCGGGGTGCGACCGGCAGTCTGCGCCGGCACACCCCGATGACCTACCAGACCTTCACCCGCGATCCCCGCGGCCGGCACCGCTACTGGGCGCGCAGCTACGTCGGCTGGCGGCAGATTCGCGGCGCCCGGCCCAACGACGGGCACCGGGCGGTGGGCGCGCTGCAGACCGCCGGGCTGCTCGGCGGGGTCATCACCCAGAACGTCGACGGCCTGCACCAGGCCGGCGGGGCGAGCGAGGTCGTCGAGCTGCACGGGGGGCTGGACCGGACGGTCTGCCTCCACTGCGGGGACGTCGCCGGGCGGGTCGAGCTCGACGAGCGCCTGCAGGCGGCCAACCCGACGTTCGGGCCGCGGGTCGACGAGGTCAACCCCGACGGCGACGCCGAGCTGCCCGACGAGCTGCTCGACGGATTCGTCATGGTCGGCTGCCTCGCCTGCGGGGAGGGGCCGCTGAAGCCCGACGTCGTCTTCTTCGGCGAGACCGTGCCGCGGGACCGCGTCGACCACTGCTTCGGGCTGGTCGAGCAGGCGGGGAGCCTGCTGGTCCTCGGCTCGTCCCTCACCGTCATGAGCGGGTACCGGTTCGTGCTGCGGGCGGCGAAGCTCGGCATCCCCGTCGCGATCGTGAACGTCGGGCCCACCCGCGGCGACACGAAGGCCGACGTCCGCGTCGACGCCCCGTTGGGGACGGTCCTGCCCGAACTCGCCCGCCGGCTCGCTGCTGACGAGCTGAGCGGGCGGCCGGGCTCTCGCTGACCCAGACTGGGCGGCGATGCAGACGTTCCTCCCGGTGGCCGACTTCGCCGACAGCGCCCGGCTGCTGGACTCCCCGCGCCTGGGCAAGCAGCGGGTCGAGACGCTGCAGATCCTGCGGGCGATCGAGCTGCCCGACTACGGCTGGGCCAACCACCCCGCCGTCCTCATGTGGCGGGGCCGCACACCGGCGCTGGTGGCCTACGGACTGGCGATGGCCCGGGTCTGGCAGGAGCGTGGTTTCGCCGACAGCACCGAGAGCCAGATCGGGGAGTTCGCGCCCGAGGTCGTGGGCAGGCCGCAGCAGGAGCTGGCCGCGGCCGGCCTGCTGCCGTCGTGGCTGGGGGATGAGGAGCTGCACCGGTCGCACCGGTCCAACCTGATCGCGAAGGACCCCGACTTCTACCGGCCCCGCTTCGCCGAGCGGTTCGGTGCCGAGCCCGACGACCTGCCCTACGTCTGGCCGGCGCCCGACGACGTGCGGCCGGTGCCGGTGCCGGAGGGTGCACGGGTCTGGGTCGTGCGGCCCCGCGCGCACGGCGAGCTGGGCGCCTGCCTCGCGGCCGGGGTGGTCGGACTGGGGACGCAGTCGGGCATCGACGTCGACGCGACCGGTCTGTCGCCGGCCGAACTCCGGGTGCTGGCCAAGGAGCTGTCGGGACGGCGCCCGGCCAAGGACCTCCGGCAGCTGTCGTCGTTCGTCGACGAGATCGCGCCCGGCGACCGGGTCGCGCTGCCGATCGAGTACGGCGCCGGCCTGCTGCTGGGCGAGGTCGTGGGCCACTACGTGTTCCAGGGGCGCGAGCTGCTGCCGCATCGCCGTGCGGCCCGGTGGGACCGGGTCGTGCCGCGGTCGGCCGTGCTCCCGCCGGCCACCCTGCAGGACCCTCGGGCGCTCTTCCAGGTCACCCTCGACCCGGCCGCCGTGCGCTAGGCGCCGGGCAGGGGCACGTTCTGCAGCCGCACCTGACCGCGCGCGACCAGCTTGCCGTCGTCGGCCCGGGTGAGGAGCACCTGCCACAGCTGAAGGGTGCGACCCTGCTGGATCGGTTCGGCCACGACGTCGAGCCGCCCGGCGGTCATCGGCCGGATGAAGTCGCTGTTGTTGTTCACGCCGACGGCGAACTGGCCGCGGTCGACCACGGCGGCGCTTGCCCCGATGCTGGCGGCCGACTCGACCACCGAGCAGTAGACGCCGCCGTGGACGACGCCCCAGGGGGTGTGCTGGTCGGGACCCAGGTCGACGTGCCCGGTCACCCGGGATCCGCTGGCCTCGGTCACCTCAAACTTCATCGCCGCCACGAACGGGCCGGCGGCGGTGAGATCGACCGACGGCAGGTCGGCGCTCATGCGTCCCACACGAGGCAGAAGGGGTGGCCCACAGGGTCGGCGTAGACGCGGAAGTCGCCGCCCCCACCGGGCAGCCGGCGGGCGCCGAGCTCGAGCACCTTCGGCTCGGCCTCGTCGACATCGGCCACCCGGATGTCGAGGTGGAACTGCTGGGGGCGGTCGGGGTCCGGCCAGTCCGGTGTCTTCAGATCGGGGGCCTGCTGGAAGGCGATCCGGTAGCCCGCGCCGGTGATGGTGACCCAGTCGTCGCCGGGGGCGCCCTTCACCTCCATGCCGAGCAGTCCGGCGTAGAAGGTGGCGAGCGCGTGGGCGTCGGGGGCGTCGATGACGACGGAGTGGAGCTGGCCGATCATGAGGCCATCCTGACGTGTCGACCGGGCGGGCGACAGTCGGATCCCGGCCGGTCAGCGTGATGAAGCGGCCACCCCGCCCTGTGCGCGGACCCCGCGGTGCCGCAAGATCTGCCCGTGCCGTCGCGACCTGCTCCCGCCCGATGACCGCGCCCCGTCTGGGCTCGCTGACCTGGCTGCCTGCCACCGAGCGGCCGGACCTGCTGGGCGCGCCGGTCGCCGCGGCGCTGTCCCTGCTGCCGGGTCCCGCCTGGGTCGCCGAGATCGACGCCGACCTGGCCGACACCGCGGCCTTCTGTGCTGCCTACGACATCCCGCTCGAGGTCTCGGCGAACTGCGTGGTCGTGGCCGCCCGGCGGGCGGGGCAGACCGCCCTGGCGGCCTGCGTCGTGCTCGCCACCACGCGGGCCGACGTGAACGGCCTGGTCCGACGGCACCTGGGCGCCCGCAAGGCCTCGTTCGCTCCGCAGGACGTCGCCGTGGCCGAGTCGGGCATGGAGTTCGGTGGCATCACGCCGGTGGGGCTGCCCGCCGACTGGCCGGTGCTCATCGACCCGGAGGTGGAGGCGGCGGACTTCGTCGTCATCGGTTCCGGCACCCGGGGCGGCAAGCTCGCGGTCGCGGGGTCGCTCCTCGCCGCGCTGCCGGCCGCCGAAGTGCTCGACGGCCTGGGGCAGCCCCTCCAGTCGGCCGAACCACCGACACCGCCGCCCGTGCCGACGCGGCCTCCGGACGACAGCGATGTCGGCTGGGGTGAGCGGCCCGGTGATCCTTCCGACGACGACCGCCGCTACCTGGAGGACCGCCCCCCGCACTGGGGCAGCGACTAGAGCTGCCCCGGCATGACGGTGGTGTCCGGACGGGACGGGTCGTGCCCGGGACCCCTGCCCTGCTGGGAGCGGAGCAGGTCGCGGATCTCCACGAGCAGTTCGACCTGGGTCGGCGCGGCCGGGCCGGCCTCCTCGCCGCGCGTGCGCCGCTCGATCAGCCTCTTCATCGGCATCACGACGACGAAGTAGACGACCGCCGCGGTGAGCAGGAAGCCGATCAGCGTGCTGAGGAACGCGCCCCAGGTGAAGTGCTGATCGTTGATCACGAACTCGCCGCCCAGATCGCCGCCGCCACCGACGACACCGATGAGCGGGGTGAGGAAGGAGTCGACGAAGCCGGTGACCACCGCGCCGAACGCGGCGCCGATCACCACCGCGACGGCGAGGTCGACGACGTTGCCGCGGAGCAGGAAGTCCCTGAATCCCTTGACCATGTGGGGGAGCCGCCTAACGCGTGGGTGCGGGCGGCCGAGTGCCCCCGCGGACGCCGCTGACCCTACGCAGACGGGCTGGGCCAGACAACGCGCAGTGGCGCGCCTCTCAGACGAACGCGCTGGTCAGGCGCTGCTGCACGTCGTCGAGCTCGGCAGCGGGCGTGTCCGTGCGGGCCCGCGCGAACGACAGCTCCGCCTCGCTGTCGATGCCGATGACGTGCAGGTGCGCGTGCGGCACCTCCATGCCGGCGATGATCAGTGCCACCCGGGTGGGGGAGAAGACAGCCTTGACCGCCTTCGCGGCCCG
>JAOPUS010000390.1 GCA_025963345.1 Blastococcus sp.
ACACCAGCTCGAGCAGCTCCGCCACGGATCGGCGCGGCACCGTCCGGCGTCCCCGCAGCGCCTGCACGAGCCCCACGTTCGCCTGCACGTCCAGGTGCTCGATCAGGTTGCCGGACTGGCGGAGGACTCCGACCAGCCGCCGTCTGAGCAGGGTCCGCTCGGCTTCCGGCCGGTGGCTCATCCGGCTCCCGCCGAGGTCGACGTGCCCTCCGTCGGGTTCGTCCAGACCGGCGAGCAGGGCGAGCAGGGTCGACTTCCCCGATCCCGAGGGGCCGGTGACGGCGACCACCTCGCCGACCCTCACCGTGAGGGAGACGCCCCGCAGCGCGAGGGTTTCCTCGTCACCGGCGCGGTAGAAGCGGTAGAGGTCGTGAGCGACCAGCGCGGGGTCGCCGTCGTGATGCGCGGGCCTCGACACGGCCGCGGCAGACGTACGGGTGGCCACGCTCAGGTCCACATGAACGACGTGCTGACGAGCCGCCAGGCGTCGACGTCGTCGGATCCGTGCGGCCCGCTGAGCGTGAGCAGCACCTCGGTGCCGTTGTTCCAGAACACATAGAGCTCGACGTCGTCCCGCGTCACCCGGCCGGTGACCGGATCGGGCGTGGAGTCCGCGGCGTAGGTCGCGTGGACGGCGGTGCCGCCCGGGAGGGTGCGGGTCTCCACGGGTCCGAGAGCGACGTCGTGGCCCTGGGCGGCGATGTCGGTCAGTTCGCTGCCGAGTACCGAATCGTGGTTGGGCTCCGGCGTTCCGCTGCGCTGCTGCACGGTGACGGTGTTCAGCTTGTCGGTGAAGGAGACGCCATCGGCCAGGTCGGTGCGGGCCCATCCCTCCGGCACCTTCACGGAGTAGGGACCGTCTGCCGGGGTGTACGGCACGTACACCTGGTTGTCCGGGATGTCCCCCAACGGATTGGCGTCGCTGGCCGGTGCGGAACTGGCACCGGCCGACGCCGACGTGCTGCCACCGCTCGAACAACCGCCGATCAGCAGTGCGGTCGCGGCGACCGGGATGACGACGAACCATCGGGAGCGATCCATGAGGGCAGGTTGCCGACCGGACGCTGAGAGCGTGCTGAAGACCGCTCGGGCGCCGCCACCCCGGCGGACGGTGGTCAGGAACAGGTGCGTCATGCCACCGCTGTCATGCCCTGACGCGCCTCACCCGGTGGCTCCCGGCACAAGTCGGCGTCGGCACCTCGCCGGCTGAGCAGCAGCAGGCCGGCAGCGAGCATCAGGGCGCCCAGCAGCTGCGCCGTGTGCGCGACCGGCCCCGGGGCCAGCCGCTCTCCGTACAGCGGGCCGGCCAGAGCGATCGCCAGCAGCGGTTCGAGCACGGTCATGACCGGCACCGACTCGATCAGAGGACCGGCCTGATAGGCGCGCTGAGCCATGAGCACGGCGACGCCCCCCGCCACCAGCAACGCCGCGGTGGTCCAGCTCGACACCCAGGCGGCGGGCGGCAAGCCGACGAACTCCTTGAGGAGCAGCCCGGTGATCCCGAAGCCCGCTCCTGCCGCGACCCCGAACGCGGCCGCACGGTGGGCCGAGCGAGGTCGGCGGCCCCACCCCTCGGCGGCACCCGCGGCGAGCAGCGTCCCGATCACGCAGGCCGCCACGAGACCGGCAGGCGCGGTCGTCCTCCCGGGCGTCGGACTGGCAGCCGTCGTGAACAGCGCCAGTCCACCGGCCACGACTCCTGCCGCCACCCACTGACCCCGGCCGGGTAACGGGCGCCCGGGATGCCGACGGTCCATCAGGGCGCCCAGCACCAGCGTGAGAACGAGACCGCCGGAGAGCAGGGGCGCGACGATCACGACCAGGCCGGCGCGAAGGGCCAGTGCGTGCAGCAGGAACCCGAGACCGGCAGCCGCCAGCGCCGCCAACCAGGCCGGGTTCCGCACGAGCCGGAGCAGCAGCCGTACCGTCCCGGTTCCCTCGGGCGTCCCACCGGCGGCCCGGTGCTGCACGACCGTGGACACTGCGAACGACAGAGCGGCGGCCAGCGCCAGCAGGATCGCCGTCATCGCCCGCCGCCCAGATGCTCGTCCAGCGCACGCACGACCAGCTGTCGTCGCGTCATGTCGGCAGCGAGCAGCGGCAGCGCCCCGACCGTGGACCGCCATGATCCCGGGCGACTGGTGCAGTCGGAGTCGTGCAGGAGGATCGTCCCGCCGTCGCGCAGGGCGCGCCGCAGGTGCGCCATCACCGTGTCGGCGGGACCGGCCTCCCAGTCGCGCCCCCACGCCGTCCACAGCACCGGCGTCAGCTGCAGCTCCTTCGCCGCGGCCAGCGTCCCGGCGCTGAGGACGCCGTACGGCGGTCGGACCCAGCGGGGCTGCATGCCTGTCGCGGCGGCGATCTCCTCACGCGCGGCCCGGAGATCGCGCCGGACCCACGACGCCGAACGGGCCAGGTGGTTGCGGTGCTCGTAGCCGTGGACCGCGATCTCGTGCCCGGCGGCCGCGATCGATCGCGCCACCTGCGGATGCCGACGGACCTGGCTGCCCAGGAGGAAGAAGGTGGCCCTCCAGCCGCGTGCGTCCAGGAACTCGAGCACCGCGGGCGTGCCCTTCGGGTCGGGGCCGTCGTCGAACGTCAGCGCCACACCACCGGGCCGTCCTTGGCCGGCGTAACGGGGCCGGACACTTCCCGACGGTCGCCGTGTGGTGAGGGTGGGAAATGCGTGCCGGACGCCGACGGCGAGCGCCGGGAGGGCCAGGCCGATCACAGGTGCCCGCCCCGTCATGCCGCCGCCGTGGCCGGTCGCGCCGGAATCATCGCGAGGACGAGGTCGGTCGGATCGTCGACCACCGGTGGCGTGCGGGTGGCCAGCGATCGGCTGTGCAACAGGCCGGCCAGCTCCTCCGGTCCCCCGGCCCACGGGGCAAGACCCGCTGCGTCCAGCACCCGCGCGTTGGCCCGGCCGTGGCCGGGGATCGGGCGGTAGGTCACCGCCGGGAGGCCGGCCACGAAGGCCTCGGTGAAGGACAGGCCCCCGGCATTCTGGACCAGCACGTCGGCCACGTGCATCAGCCGGTGCACATCCGTCCGCCACCCGAGCGGCACCGCTCCGGGTACACGATCCAGCCGCCGCCGGAGAGCCTCGTTGCGTGCGCACAGGACGACGGAGGCCAGCCCTGCCGCGATCACGTGCTGCACGGTGGGGACCACGTCACCCAGCCCGAGCGACCCGGCCACCAGCAGAGCCACCGGCCGATCCGTGGGGAGATCGAGCTCCCGGCGAAGGTCCACCAGGTCCTCGAGGTCGGGCACGCGGGCGAAGCGTTCCGGCACGAGCGGCCCGGCGACGACGAACGGCATGCCGTAGTCGAGCTCCCCCTGCCTGGCAGTCGCCGCGGTCACGGTCAGGTGCGCGTCCACCGCCGGGTGCAGCCAGCTGGCGTGCACTGCGGGGTCGGTCAGGTAGGAGACCACGGGGGCGGACACCCGACCGTCGGCGCGCATCGTGCCCAGCGTCTGGCCGGCCAGCGGGTAGGTGGACACCACGACGTCGGGCCGCACGTCGGCGATCCATCGGGCGACGGTGTCCTCGGCCATGGCACACAGGAGCTTCTCGGCCCGCCAGAGGGCACCGTGGCGCTCGAGGCGGCGGAAGAGGAATTCGAAGGCTGGAGGAGCGAGGCCGAGCACGGCGGCGTAACCCTCGCGCAGGAATCGGGCGACCGGAAGCGGCACCGCGTCGAGGAAGTCGCGGACCTCGGCGACAGCCCCGGCGCCGGCCAGGCGTCGTGCCAGCTCGCGGGCCGCGCCGTCGTGACCGGCGCCCACGCTGCCGCTGACCACCAGCACTCGCGGACGAGCGGTTGCTGTCCTGACCGGTGGGGTCCTCAAGGGAGCGACCATCGGATGTCTCCTTCTGAGATGTGGTCCTGATGCTTTCCTGGGAGACACCACCCGCCGGCCAACCCTGGGTGAGCGTCAGGCAAACGCCCGGAGGAACCACCGCCGCTCTACCGTGGCTGCGTGGCGGACCTCCTGGTCGTCGAGGACGACGAGACGATCGGGATGGCGCTCAGTGCCGGGCTGCGCGCTCACGGGCACGCGGTGTCCTGGCAGCGCACTGCGCGGGGAGCGCTGGACGCCGTCGCGGGCCGGGGTTTCGATCTGGTGCTGCTCGACCTGGGGCTCCCCGACCTCGACGGCGTCGAGGTCTGCCGTCGGGTGCGTGCGGCGCAGCCGGGTGCGGTCATCGTCGTCCTCACCGCGCGGTCGGAGGAGATCGACGTCGTGGTGGGGCTCGAGGCCGGCGCCGACGACTACCTGACCAAGCCGTTCCGCTTCGGCGAACTGCTGGCCCGCGTGCGCGCGCACCTGCGTCGCAGCGCGGCCCTCCCGCCGGCGCAGGCCCTGCTCATCGTCGGCGCGATGGTGGTCGACGTCGGCGCCCGGAGGGTGACGGTCGCCGAGGCCGAGGTGGCGCTGCGCACCAAGGAGTTCGACCTGCTGGCGCGGCTGGCCGTCGATGCCGGGACAGCGGTCAGCCGGGAGACCCTGATGGCCGACGTGTGGGACGCCCACTGGTTCGGCTCGACGAAGACCCTCGATGTCCACGTGGCCGCGGTGCGCCGCAAACTGGCGGCCGGACCGACCGGCGCGGAGGCTCCCCTCATCACCACCCTGCGCGGACACGGGTACCGGCTGGAGCACTCCCCCGGCTGATCGACCCCGGGCATCGGCACACTGCGGGGATGCGTAGACGCATCGTGGGTCTCAGCCTGCTGGCCGCCGTGCTGGCGATCACGCTGTTCGGCGTCCCGCTGGCCTACGGCGTCTCGCAGTACTTCCTCGGCGACGAACGGAACGAGGTCGAGCGGATCGCGGACGTCGCGGCGGTCTCGGTGGCCGCCGACCTGGTCCGTGCCCGCCCGCAGTCCGACCTCAGATCGACCGACGGCGACGTCTCGGTCGGGCTCTACGCGGTCGACGGACCGCGGGTGGGCGGTGTGGGACCGCCGCGGGCCGACTCCGTCGTCCGGCGTGCGACCGCCGGCGTGGTGGCCAGCGCCGACGACGTCGCGGGCGAGCTCGTCGTGGCGGTCCCGGTGACCGACGGCGACCGCGTCACCGGCGTTGTCCGCGCCGCGAGCGACTACTCCGCGGTGCGGCTCCGCATCGTCTCTGCGTGGGGGGTGATGCTCGGCCTCGCGGCCTTCGCCGTGGTCGTTACCTGGCTGCTCGCCCGCCGCCAAGCGCGCCGGCTCGCGGCACCGCTGGAATCGCTGGCGGCGACGGCCCAGCGGCTCGGGGACGGCGACTTCAGCGTGCGCACCGCCGCGAGCGGCATACCCGAGATCGACGCCGCAGGCGACGCGGTGAACACGACGGCGCGGCGGATCGGGAACCTGGTCGAGCGTGAACGGGCGTTCTCTGCCGACGCCTCCCACCAGTTGCGCACTCCACTCACCGGGCTACGGCTCGAGCTGGAGACGGCCCTGGAACTGCCCGCCGAGGAGCACCGCCGCCACATGGTGGCGGCGATCAAGGCGGCCGACCGCTTGGAGCGGACGATCGAGGACCTGCTCGAGCTGGCCCGCGACTCCGGTCCGAACGGGAACGTCCTGCCGATACCGGACCTGGTCGCCGAGTGGACAGCGGTCTGGGGGCCGGTGCTGGCCGCCCAAGGGCGACGCCTGGACGTGCAGGTGGACGGGGACCTGCCCGAGAGCGGGGCGTCGACGGCCGCCGTCCGTCAGGTCGTGGCGGTGCTGCTCGACAACGCCGCCACGCACGGCGCCGGCACCGTGGTGCTGACCGTTCGTGACGCCGGTGCCGCGCTGGCGGTCGAGGTCGCCGATGAGGGCCCCGGCCCGGCTGATGTCGACGGGCTGTTCCGGCGGCGGACCAACGGCATGAACGGTCACGGCATCGGACTGTCCCTCGCGCGCGGCCTCGTCGAGGCCGAAGGCGGCCGGCTGGGACTGAGCCGGGCCCGCCCGCCGGTGTTCACCCTGCTGTTGCCGGCCGCACCCTGACGGCCGGCGGGACGGTTCACGCGGTCTGTCGGCTGCGCAGTGCCTCGATCGCCATGGGGACGAAGGACAGGACGACGATGCCGACGATGAACAGTTCGACGTGGTCCCGGACGAGGGCGACGTGTCCCAGCCAGTAGCCGAGCAACGTCACCCCGGCGGTCCAGGCGATCCCGCCGAGGACGGAGTAGAGGGCGAAGCGGCGGAAGTCCATCCGCGCGGCACCGGCCATGACGGTGGCGAAGGTTCGGACCACGGGCACGAACCGGGCCAGCACGATGGTCCGGGCACCGTTGCGCTCGAAGAACGTCCGGGCGCGTTCGACGTGCCGCGCCTTGAACAGGCGGGAGTCCGGCCGGTCGAAGACAGCTGGACCGGCCGTGCGGCCGATCCACCAGCCCACCAGGTTCCCGGCGATCGCTCCCAGGGGCAGGAGCAGCAGGAGGAGCCACAGCGGGGCGATCAGCCCTCCCGCGACCAGCAGACCGGCGGTGAACAGCAGGGAGTCCCCCGGCAGGAAGAACCCCAGGAGCAGGCCGCACTCGGCGAACAGGATCGTCAGGATGCCGACGAGCCCGAACGTGTTGATCAGATGCGTCGGATCGAGGAAGGCGGTCACCGAGCGGACGCTAGTGAGCGGCTCCTGAGAATCTCCTGAACGACCAGGCCGGCGGCTCGTGTGCTGCTGGTGCGGGCTGGACGCTCGCGCGTCAGGCCGTCGAGCCCACGGATGCGGTGGCCGCAAGCACCCCGACCAGCTCGGCCGCGCCGACGCCCACCAGTCCGTCCCGCAGGACCAGCCCCGGCGCCGGCTGGACCACCTGCATCGTCGGCACCCCGAGCACGGCCGCCCCGGACGCGAGCCCCGCGGTGATGCCCGCGTGCGAGTCCTCGATCACGACGCACGTGGACGGCTCGACGCCCAATGCCGCCATCGCCTGCAGGTACGGCGCGGGATCGGGCTTGCGCGCCACCACCTCGTCGCCGCAGATGGTGATGTCGAACGCCGGCCGCTCCGGGAACGCCCGCTCGATGTGTCCGAGGACGAGGTCCGCCAGCGCCCGCGGCGTCGTCGTCACCAGCGCCGTCCTCAGTCCCGCGGCGTGGACCGCGGCCAGCAGCTCCCGCGCACCGGGCCGCCAGACCACCTCGCGGGCCAGCATGCACGCGGTCGCGTCCTCGACCCAGGTCACGTCCTCCTGGAGCTCCTGCTCGGTACGGCTGATGCCGAGGTCGGCGTACAGGATCTCCATCGCCACCCGCATGCTCGTGCCCACGGTCGCCGCGCGTGCATGGTCGGACATCCGTCCACCGAGCCGCCCGGCGAGCTCGAACATGGCCTCGCCCCAGTACTGCTCGGTCTCGACCAGCGTGCCGTCCATGTCGAACAGGACTGCGCGCAGGTCATGGGGTGCGTGAACGGTGCGTGCTCTCAACTGCTCGTCTCTCGAGTACGTGAATTGATCTCGGCCGGCCCGTCGGCCATGGCACCACGCGTGTCGGGCCACGTGCGCCTGGTCTACCGGTGGTTCATCCCCTGTAGTTCACGTGGACGTGGTCCATGTGGTTGGCCGTGGCGCTGCCGCGGTTCTCCATCTGCGTCCAGGAGCCGCCCGGTGAGCTGAGCATCCTCTGCTGCCAGATGATGTATTCCACGCCGAGTTCGTCCCAGTGCGCGACGTGGTAGGCGACGACCTCGTCGCCGAGGGCAGCGTTGGAGAGAACCATGTAGTCCAGTGCCAGCCCGGAGGGGTGACCGCCCGGGTCGGCCGCACTGGAGCGGGTGCCGCCGATGGTGATGCCTGCGACGCCAGGGATGTTCGAGACGACCGCGTCGGCGGCGGCCTGCGCCTGCGGTCGCACGGCCCCGGCGCTGTTGCTGATCTCCGCGACGGCGGTGGCAACCGTCGAGGCGGAGGCCGTGGCCGTGTCAGCTTCAGCGGCGGCGGCTGCCGCGGCGGCCGCGACAGCCGCTGCGTCGGCTGCCGCCCGTGCCGCGGCCTCGGCCTGAGCTGCCACTGCGGCCTGCTCTGCCTGCGCCTGCGATGCGCCTGCCGCAGCCTGCTCGGCACCGCGCTCCGCCCGGCTCGTGGCCAGTTGCTCCAGCAGCCGAGGATCCTCCATCGCCGGGTCGTCGATGCCGGCGCCGGCGATCCCCAGAGCGTCAGCAACGGCGACCGACGCCGACTGCTCCTGAGGGTCTGCCGTCGCGGACGTTGCCGGTCCGCCGGCCACCAGGTC
>JAOPUS010000425.1 GCA_025963345.1 Blastococcus sp.
AGGAGTCGACGAAGCAGCCGACGCCGACCCGGTCACCGACGGCGTGCTTGGTCACGCCGCCGCCGACGGCGGTCACGACACCGGCGATCTCGTGGCCGGGCACCATCGGGAAGATCGACGCGCCCCACTCCTCGCGGATCTGGTGGATGTCGGAGTGGCAGATACCGGCGTACGCGATGTCGATCTGCACGTCGTGCGCACCGACGTCGCGGCGTTCGATGGTCGAGCGCTCGAACTTCGCACCGGGAGCGGGGGCGACGAGGGCGGGGACGGTCGTGGGCATGGGGGACCTCTCGGCGCAGGACGTGGCCGACCGTGGAGGGTCGGCACACCCCGGGCAACGCATCGGGGGCGATGGACAACCTTCGAGCCCCGCGGCCACTCGCGCCCGTGCGCCGGACCGGCGGACAGGAACGGACGGAGCCGCGGCGGGCGTCGTCGTAAGGCTTACCGGATACTCCGCCACAGCGGCGATCGGTGTCAACGCCCACCCCCGACGACGCCCCTCGCCGCCGCATCCTGAACCCGGACGGATCTCGACCTGTCATCCTGGGACCGGTGAGCGTGGACAGTTCCGGTGCAGGGGCCGGCGATCTCGGAGGTCATGGCAGGTCCCTGCCCGGAGGGCACGGGCTGATGCCTCAGCCGGACGGCCCGGTGCCGCGCACCGGGCGAGTGAGGTCCGACCGCGTCGCCGAGACGGTCGCTGCCCATCTGCGCGAACGCATCCTCACTGGCGGCGTCGCCGACGGGACACTGCCGGCTCAGGAAGCGCTGATGGCCACGTTCGGAGTCGGGGCGCCGTCCGTGCGGGAGGCCCTGCGGATCCTGGAGGTCGAGGGGCTCATCACCGTCCGCCGCGGCAAGCTCGGCGGAGCCGAGGTACACCGCCCCGACGGGGCGTCGGTGGCCCATGCGATCGGCCTGACGATGCAGGGCGAGCGCACGCACCTCCGGGAACTGGCCGAAGCGCTGCTGTTCTTCGAGCCCGCCTGCGCGTCGGCGTGCGCGACGCGCGCCGACCGCCGCGAGGTGCTGCTGCCCGCGCTCGAGGACAACCTGCACCGCACCGCCGACGCGCTCGGGAACGGCCCGGAGTTCACGCGGCTCGGCCGGGAGTTCCACGACCTGGTCGTCGACAGCACACCGAACACCGCCGTCCGTCTGCTGGTACGCAGCCTCGTCGCCGTCTGGACGACGCAGGAGGAGACGTGGGCCAGCGAGAGCTGGGAGGCCGGGCGGTATCCCGACGTCGCCAGCCAGCAGCACCTGCTGGACGAGCACCGTCTGATGGCGCACGCGATCGTCGCCGGCGACGCCACGGGTGCGGAGGACCTGGCCCGCCGACATGTGGAGGGCAGCCAACAACTGATCCTGGCCGAGTTCGGCGACCGGCTGATCGACGCGACGTCGCCGGACGCGACCGCGGGCTTCCGGCGCCTCTCGTTCCCCGCAGGCCGCAGCCGGGACGACATCGCCTGAGGCGACCGGCGGTCAGTACGGCTTCCGCGTGTACCCGCCGTCCACCAGGATCGTCTGGCCGGTCACGAAGCCGGCCTCCGGCGAGCAGAGCCACAGGGCCACGTCGGCCAGATCGGTCATGCGCCCGGGGCGCTTGAGCATCTGGCCGGCGACCAGCGTCTGCTGGATGCCGGCCCGGGCGGGGTCGTTCATCCACTCGACCGCCGACTCGGAGTCGACCAACCCGGGTGCGATGCCGTTCACCCGGATCCCGTCCTCGGCAAAGGTCTCGGCCAGGCCCACCGTGAGCGCGTTGAGGGCCAGCTTCGACACCGAGTACGCCCCGCCGCCCAGGTAGGCGGCCATCGACGAGTGGTTGACGATCGACGCGCCGTCCCGCCCGGCCATGGCCGGCCGGCAGGCCGCCGAGCAGGTGAGCACCCCGAGCACGTTGACGTCGAGCACCTGGCGCCACTTCGGCACGGCGTCGACGGTGAACGGCAACTGCGCGTGGTGCAGATGGATGCCCGCGTTGTTGATCAGGACGTCGATCCCGCCGAAGCGGTCGACGGCCGCCTGCACCGCCGACTCGACGGCCGCCCCGTCGGAGACGTCCATGGTCACCCCGAGCGCCTGTGCCCCGAGGCCCTCGAGCTCCGCCACCACACGGCCGTGGGCGACCGGATCGAGGTCGCCGATGACGACGGACGCGCCCTCGGCGGCCCACCGGTGCGCGTAGTGGCGGCCGATGCCCGCCCCGCCCCCGGTGATGAGAACGACCTTGTCCTGCCAGCGGGACACGAGTGCTCCTGTCGTCGACCGACGCGCGTCGGTGGCTGCCGCGGGGCGGCGGGTCTGGGGCGGCGGATCTGGGGACTGGTCATACGCGAGCGGCATGGTCTACTGCAAGGGTCTCCATACGCACTTTCGCACGACCTGCGGGCACCGTCCGCAGAGGCGTTCCCCGGCACGGACGGCACTGGGCCGTACCGCCGTCGGCGGTTGGATGGGAGCAGTGAGCTGTGGCAGATCCTGTGCAGCGGCGGTTCGCCGCCGACGGCGTCGAACTGGCGGCCGACGAGTTCGCCGCCGATGACTCCCGCGGGACGGCGCTGCTGACCCACGGCGGTGGGCAGACCCGGCACTCCTGGAAGAACGCCGCCCGCACTCTGTCCGAGCGCGGCTGGACGTCGGTCACGCTGGACACGCGGGGCCACGGCGACAGCACCTGGGCGCCGGACGGCAACTACTCGATGGACGCCCTCATCGCCGATCTGGTGACGGTGACCGCTGCGCTCGACCAGCCGCCGGTGCTCATCGGCGCCTCGATGGGCGGGGTCACGTCCCTCGTCGCGGCGGGCGAGGGGCACGTGGCGGCCCGGGGTCTGGTCCTCGTCGACGTCGCCCCGCGGATCGAGCCGGTCGGCGCCGCGCGCGTCCGGGACTTCATGACCGCGAATCCCGACGGGTTCGCGACCCTGGAGGACGTCGCCGAGGCCGTGTCGGCCTACAACCCGCACCGCGAGCGCTCGGCCAGCCTCGAGGGTCTCAAACGCAACGTCCGGCTGATGGACGACGGCCGCTGGCACTGGCACTGGGACCCGGCGCTCATGCGGCGCGGGGACGGCGGCGACGACGACGAGACCCGCGGCGTGCTGAGCTACGAGCGGCTCCAGGACGCGGCGCGGTCGCTGACCATCCCGACCCTCCTGGTCCGTGGGCAGCAGTCCGACGTCGTCAGCCCCGAGGGTGCTGCCGAACTCCTCGACCTCGTTCCCGGCTCGCGCTTCGTCGACGTCCAGGGCACCGGGCACATGGTCGCCGGCGACGACAACGACGTGTTCACCCGCGAGGTGCTCGGCTTCCTCGACACCCTCCCCCGCTGAGCCGGGGCTGCACCGCTCCCCCCGTCCGTCGACGAAGAAGGACAGTCACTCATGACCGGGATCCCACCCCTGGCGAAATACACGCCGGAGAGCCGCATGCTCATCGACGGGGAGCTCGTCGGCTCCTCCTCCGGAGCCGAGTTCGACAACATCAACCCGGCCACCGAGGAGGTCCTCGGCCAGGTC
>JAOPUS010000041.1 GCA_025963345.1 Blastococcus sp.
GTCGGCCACGGGCAGATGAAGGAGCACGAGCTCGAGCGGATCATGGTCGGCTTCTGGGAGAAGGAGTACGACGTCCTGGTCGCGACGACGATCGTCGAGTCGGGCCTGGACATCCCCAACGCCAACACCCTGATCGTCGACCGTGCCGACACCTTCGGCCTCTCCCAGCTGCACCAGATCCGGGGCCGGGTCGGCCGCGGGTGGGAGCGCGCCTACGCCTACTTCACCTACGACCCCACCCGGCCGCTGACCGAGACGTCGGTCGACCGCCTGACGACCATCGCGCACAACACCGACCTCGGGGCCGGCATGGCGGTGGCGATGAAGGACCTCGAGATCCGCGGGTCGGGCAACCTGCTCGGCGGCGAGCAGTCCGGGCACATCGCCGGGGTGGGCTTCGATCTCTACGTCCGGCTCGTCGGCGAGGCGGTCGCCGACTACCGGGCCCAGGCCACCGGGGAGTCCCCGGCGGTCGAGCCCGCGGACGTCCGGGTGGACCTGCCGGTCGACGCGCACCTGCCGCACGACTACATCCCGGGCGAGCGGCTGCGCATGGAGGCCTACCGGAAGGTGGCCTCGGTGCACGACGAGGCGCAGGCCCAGGCCGTGCTCGACGAGCTCACCGACCGGTACGGCGCGCCCCCGGCCCCGGTGCTCAACCTGCTCGCCGTCGCCCGGTTCCGCGCCGCGATGCGCGCGCTCGGGATCACCGAGGTGTCGCTGCAGGGCCGCGCCATCCGGATCAGCCCGGTGCCGCTGCGGGAGTCGCAGCAGATGCGGCTGGGCCGGCTGGCCGACGGCGCCTCCTACAAGGCCGCCGTCGAGACGATCTCGCTCAAGGTCCCGGTCGGGCCGGACCGCCGGACCCCGCTGCGCGACATCGCCCTGCTGGACAACCTGCAGTCGGTGCTCCGCGCCGTGATCGAGCAGCCCGTGGCCGCCGCCTCATGAGCGAGCGCAACGGGGCGCCCTGCGTCCTCGGTCACAGCAGGTGTGGGAGTCTCCGGACGTGCTGAAGCGTCGAGTTCCCCGGGTGCTCGTGTCCGGGTTCCTCCTTGCCCTCGCGGTCTCGGGGCTGTCCGCCTGCCGCACCTCCCCGAACGTCGCCGCGTACGTCGGCGATGCGCAGGTGACGGTCACGGAGCTGGACTCGGCCGTGGCCGAGCGGCTGACCGACAAGGACATCGCGGCCTACGCCGACGGGAACGAGGACCAGTTCACCCGGCGCGTGCTGTCCCTGCTCGTGCAGGAAGAGATCTACGCCGCCGCGGCCGAACGCTACGACGTGCAGGTCGGCAACGACGCCGTGCGCGCGCGGATCGCCGCGCTGCTCGGCAACGACAACCCTGACGACGTCTACAGCCAGCTCGCCCAGCAGGGCGTGGGCCGCGAGGACGTCTTCGAGAACGTGCGGCAGCAGCTGGTGCGCCAGCGGATCGCCGCGGCGGAGGGCAAGGCCGGCGGGCTGGACGACGCCGCACTGCAGGCCCGGTACGCCGACGTCCGCGAGGGCCTGGCCGAGGTCTCCTTCGGCTACGTCACGGTCCCCGACGACGCCACGGCCGCGGCCGTGATCGCCCAGCTGACCGCCGACCCGGCGAGCTACGCCGCGCTGGCGGCGACGTTCCCCGGCCCGTACACCCTTCCCGCGCTCGAGACGCGGGCGCCGGACCAGGTGCCGTCGGTGCTCGCCGACGGGATCGCCGCCGCGGCACCCAACACCGGGTTCAGCACGCCCGTGCCGGACGCCGGCGGCGTGGTCGTGACGTTCGTGGCGGGCACTGTCTACCCGACCTTCGAGGAGGTCCGGGCCGACCTGGAGAAGGAGGCGTCCGACCAGGCCGACGCGGCCGGGACCTCGATCGTCGACGACGTCCGGAAGAACCTCGGCGTGACCGTGAACCCCCGCTTCGGCGTGCTGCAGGACGGCAAGCTCGTCCCCGGCGACTCCGGCGTCGTCGACATCCTCGAGGACGCCGCGGCGAGCGCCTCGTCCAGCACGTCGAGCACGGCCCCGTCCACGACCCCGGCCGGCTAGGGCACGGGTGCGGTCGTCGCGGAGACTGATCGCGTGCCCGTCGTCTCCGTCGTCACCGTCAGTTCCCGGCTGCCCGGCCTGCTGAGCGCGGCCGGCTGGCGTGCCGTGTCCGGTGGGCGGCCACTGGTCGCCCTGCCCGGCGCCGCGGCGACGGCCGCCGCGCTGCGTGCCGAGGGCTGGGCGGTCACGGATCTCCCCGACGCCGCGGCAGCAGCCGGGCTGGCCGACGACGTCGTCGTCCTGGCCGCCGCCGGTGAGACCGACGCCCCGGATGCAATCGACGGTGCCCCCGAGCCCGCGGGGACCCGGTTGCTCGACGTCGTCGCCGTCATGGACCGGCTGCGCTCGCCCGGCGGCTGCCCGTGGGACGCCGAGCAGACGCACGCCTCGTTGCGCGGCTACCTGCTCGAGGAGGCTCACGAGGCCTACGACGCGATCGTGGACGACGACCCCGTGGCCATGCGCGAGGAGCTCGGTGACGTCCTCCTGCAGGTGGTCTTCCACGCCCGGGTCGCGGCCGAGGCCGCGCCGGACCGCCGGTTCGACGTCGACGCCGTCGCCGGTGACCTGGTCGACAAGCTGGTCCGCCGGCATCCGCACGTGTTCGGGGATGCCGGCCCGCGTGATGTCGCCGCGGTCGAGGCCGGCTGGGAGGAGATCAAGCAGGCCGAGAAGCAGCGGCGCTCACCGACCGAGGGCGTCTCCCGCTCACAGCCCGCCGCCGCGTGGGGGGCGGCCCTCGTCCGGCGCGCGGGCCGGGCCGGCCTGTCCACCCCGGCGGCCGCCGAGCTCGAGGTCAGCAGTCCCGAGGAGCTGGGGGAGCGGTTGTTCGCCGTCGTCGCGGCCGCGGAACAGCGGGGCTGGGACGTGGAGGACGCGCTCCGCGAGGCGGTCCGCCGCTACGCGGGCGAGCTGGACGCCGAGGCCGAGAACCGCGCGACCCCCTGAGGCTGTGGCGCAGTACACGTGTCCCCGGGTGACAGGTCGGGGGAGCACCACCTAGCGTGGCGGGGGTCCCCGGTCATCCGGGGTGGCCGGCCCCGCCGAAGCGGGCTGCCGCACGCCTGGCGCGCCGATGCGCCCGCGCACGACCGCACTCCCCGCCCGAACCGCTGCGCAGCCGACTGCCGTGCTGCCGTGGCCCGGAAAGGAGCGATTCCGCTGTTCCGCAGGTCTTCCCCGTCTGCCACCGACCCGTCCGCCGCCCTCATGGAGGTGCACGATCTGATGCCCACCCAGACCTGGCAGGTGCTCGTCCTGCTCGCCGCCGCGGCGGTGGGCGCCTGGCTCTTCGGCGTCGCCATCGGCGTGCTGGTCAGGCGGCTGTCCCGGCGCTCGCCGGTGGTCGCCGACATCTCCCGCCGCGGCCGCGCGCCGCTGCGCGCTCTGCTGGTGCTGGCCGCGGTCATCGCCGTCCTCGACGCCGCACCCGTCTCCGGAAGCTGGCGGGAGCCGGTGGTACGGCTGCTGGGTCTCGCCCTGATCGGCACCGTCGGCTGGTTCGTGGCGGTCGCCGTGTTCGCGGCCGCGGACCTGGCGCTGGCGCGCTACGACGTCGACGTCGACGACAACCGGCACGCCCGCCGCGTGCGTACCCAGATCTCCCTGCTGCGCCGGCTCGCCGTGGTGGTCATCGGTGTCCTGGCCGCCGCGGCGATGCTGCTGACGTTCCCCTCCGCCCGGGCCGCCGGGGCCAGCATCCTGGCCAGCGCCGGGGTCATCTCCCTCGTCGCGGGCCTCGCCGCCCAGACCTCGCTGGCCAATGTCTTCGCCGGCCTGCAGCTCGCCTTCACCGACGCCATCCGCGTGGACGACGTCGTGGTGGTCGAGGACGAGTGGGGCCGGATCGAGGAGATCACGCTGACCTACGTCGTCGTCCACATCTGGGACGACCGCCGCATGGTGCTGCCCTCGACGTACTTCACCACCACCCCGTTCGAGAACTGGACCCGCACGCAGTCCGCGGTGCTCGGGTCGGTGGAGATCGACGTCGACTGGACCGTGCCGTTCGATGAGATGCGGGCCGAGCTGGCCCGGCTGGTCGAGGGGAACGAGCTCTGGGACGGCCGGGTGGACGTCCTCCAGGTGACCGACGCGGTCGGTTCCGTCGTCCGCGTCCGGGCGCTGGTCAGCGCCAAGGACGGCCCCACGCTGTTCGACCTGCGCTGTCACGTCCGGGAGTGCCTGGTCGTCTGGCTGCAGCGCGAGCACGGCTACGGGCTCCCGCGACTGCGTCTGGACGGCGCCCCGGCGGCCCCGGAGCAGCCCGTCACCGGCTCCGAGAACGCCGGTGTGTACACCGGCAGCAGCGAGGCGCGGGAGCGCTCCCGCGCCTTCGCCGGGTCGCACTGACCGGCTCGCAGTCCGGCCCCGGCCGCGCGCCGGGGCCGGTCGGGCCGTGCGACCGTCCGCGGCTGGTTAGGCTGCCCCTGTGGCCAGCATCGACGCCGTAGGCGCGCGGGAGATCCTCGACTCGCGCGGAAACCCCACCGTTGAGGTCGAGGTCGCCCTCGACGACGGGACGATCGCCCGAGCGGCGGTGCCCAGCGGCGCCTCCACCGGCGCCTTCGAGGCGGTGGAGCTGCGCGACGGCGGGAGCCGCTACGGCGGCAAGGGCGTCACCAAGGCCGTCGACGGCGTCCTCGACGTCATCGGCCCGGAGCTGCTGGGCTTCGAGGCCAGCGAGCAGCGGCTGGTCGACCAGCGGCTGATCGACCTCGACGGCACGCCGGACAAGTCGCGCCTGGGCGCCAACGCGATCCTGGGCGTCAGCCTCGCCGTCGCCCGCGCCGCCGCCGACTCCGCCGGCCTGCCGCTGTTCCGCTACGTCGGCGGCCCGTCGGCCAACCTGCTCCCGGTGCCGATGATGAACATCCTCAACGGCGGCGCGCACGCGGACAGCAACGACGACGTGCAGGAGTTCATGATCGCCCCGATCGGCGCCGGCACGTTCTCCGAGGCGCTGGCCATGGGCACCGAGACCTACCACGCCCTGAAGGCCGTCCTGAAGAAGGAGGGCCTGTCCACCGGGCTGGGCGACGAGGGTGGCTTCGCGCCGAACCTGTCGAGCAACCGCGCGGCGCTGGACCACATCACCCGGTCGGTCGAGCAGGCCGGCTACTCCGTCGGCACCGACATCGCCTTCGCCCTCGACGTCGCCGCCACCGAGTTCCACGGCGAGGGCGGCTACGCGTTCGAGGGGAAGACCCTCACCGCCGGTGACCTCACCGAGTACTACGCCGACCTGGTCGCGAACTATCCGATCGTCTCTCTCGAGGACCCGCTGTCGGAGGAGGACTGGGAGGGCTGGGTGGCCCTCACCGCCGCCCTCGGCGACCGGGTGCAGATCGTCGGCGACGATCTCTTCGTCACCAACCCCACCCGGCTGGCCGACGGCATCGCCCGCG
>JAOPUS010000060.1 GCA_025963345.1 Blastococcus sp.
GGAAGCTAAGCCTCTCAGCGCCGATGGTACTGCCCTGGAGACGGGGTGGGAGAGTAGGACGCCGCCGGACAACCATTCCCGAAGGGGCCCCAGCATTCGTGCTGGGGCCCCTTCGTCATGCCCGGAACCCGGACTTTCCGCGCCGAAAGTCCGCTCGGATCAGCGGCGGGCGCGGGGCTCCTTCGTCGTCGCGCCGACGTTGTCGGAAAGCCAGGCGTTGAGCGTCCGAAGATCCCGCCATGCAGCGCGGACCTCGTCCAGGGCGCGCCGGTCGTGCACCCAGTCCGTCGGCTCCCAGTTCCGGGTGCCGTGCAGCGACTTGTGCTTCAGCAGCTCCATCCGGTCGGCGTCCGGGGTGTAGCCGGCCGGCACCCGGGAGAGGCGATCACCCTCGATGCTCCAGCCGGCCGCGGCGAGCCGGTCGATCTCCGCCTGCAGCAGCGGGCCCTGGACGCCGTCGGCGACGGCCCGCCGGTAGCGCGTGACCTGGTCGGACTCCAGCCGCCAGCAGCCGCCGGACACCATCAGGCCCTCGGCGGAGATCTGGAGGTACCAGGAACCCGCGCCGGCGCCGTCAGGGTGGACCACGGCGCCCTGGTGCGTCTTGTACGGCGTCTTGTCGTGGCTGAATCGGACGTCCCGGTAAGGGCGGAACACCTTCGCGGTGCCGAACTCCGGCGCGACCTCGTCGAGCAGCGCCTGCAGCGGCGCGCGGACGTGCGCGTCGTAGTCGGCCTTGTGCCGGGTCCAGTAGGTCTTGGAGTTGTCCGCCTCCAGGCCTTCGTAGAAGACCAGTCCCTCGTCCGGGAAGCCCTCGAAGCTCACGTCGTCCCCTCTGTCGTGGAGTTCTCCGGTCCCAGCAGGGCGTGCCAGCGGACCTCGCGCAGCGGGACGTCGCCGGTGTCCAGCGTGCGGGCCCAGCCGTCGGGCGCCCAGCCGGCCGACTCGTAGAAGCCGGTGGACACCCGGTCTTCCTCGAGCAGCCAGACCTGAAGCCGGGCGGCGCCACCGGTCTCGGCCAGATCGGCGACCGCGGACAGCATCCGGCTGCCGTGGCCGCGGCGTCCCCACCGGGGCTCGACCAGCAGCGTGGACACCTCGGTCGTGGGGCCGGCCGGGTCCTGGCGCTCGCCGGAGGTCAGCTCGGGCGGCCCGAAGGCGGCGAACCCGACCAGGGTGTTCTTCTCGAGTGCCACCAGGACGCCGTGTCCGGGGGTCGGGGGCGCGGTGACTGCCGCTCGCCAGGTGTTCGCTGCTGCGTCGGCGTCCCACTCGTCGAGCACCGCCGCCGGCAGTACGGACCGGTAGGCCGCGCGCCAGGTGACGACCTGGATCCGCGCGATCTCCGCGGCGTCCTCCGGCAGGGCCGGTCGTACGGAGGCGTCCGCGGAACCGGCGGCACGGGGGAAGGACGCCTCGGCATTCACCCGGGCAGCGTATGCGGGGGCGTGCCGGCCGCGAACGTCGTACCTGCCAGGCAGGATCTGCCCCCGTGAGTGCCCCCGACGTCGAGCGACTACCGGCCGCCCTGGCCCGCCGCATCGCCCTGGCTGCGCAGGGCTTCGCCGAGCCCCGGCCCGAGGCCGCCGTCGGAACCAGGCAGCTGCGGCGGTTGACCTCCCGGCTGGCCGTCGTCCAGATCGACTCCGTGAACGTCCTCTCGCGGTCGCACTACCTGCCGGCGTTCAGCCGGCTGGGTCCCTATCCGCGGGCCGCCCTCGACGAGCTCGCCGGGGGCCGGCACGACCTGTTCGAGTACTGGGCGCACGAGGCCTCCTACCTGCCGGTGCGACTCCAGCCGTTCCTGCGCTGGCGCATGGCGGCGGCCGAGGAGCACGCCTGGGGCAACATGGTCCGGCTGCAGCAGGAACGGCCCGGGTTCGTCGCCGAGGTCTTCGACAGGGTGCGCGAGGGCGGCCCGGTCAAGGCCGGCGAGCTGCTCGAGCCCAAGCCCGACCGCCCCGGCACGATGTGGAACTGGCATGCGGGCAAGGTCGCGCTGGAGTGGCTGTTCTTCACCGGCGTGCTGACCGCGCGCACCCGCACCGCCGGCTTCGAGCGGGTCTACGACCTCACCGAGCGGGTGCTCCCACCCGAGGTCGTGCAGGCGCCGACCCCCGAACCCGGCGACGCCGTCCGCGAACTGGTCCGCACGGCGTCACGGGCGCTGGGGGTGGCCACCGAGCGCGACCTGCGCGACTACTTCCGGCTCGGCCCGGTTGCCGCCCGCACGGCGATCGCCGAGCTGGCCGATGCGGGGGAGCTGCTGCCCGCCGAGGTCGCCGGCTGGGGAGCGCCGGCCTGGCTGGACCCGGAGGCCCGTCGTCCCCGCTGGATCCGGGCACGGTCGCTGCTGAGCCCGTTCGACTCGCTAATCTGGGAGCGGCCGCGCGTGGAGCGGATCTTCGGCTTCCGGTACCGGCTGGAGATCTACACGCCGGCCGCCAAACGGGTCCACGGGTACTACGTCCTGCCCTTCCTGCTCGGCGACCAGTTGGTCGGCCGGGTCGACCTCAAAGCCGACCGCCAGGCCGGCGCGCTGCGTGTCCAGGCGGCGCACGGTGAGGCGGGCGTCGACCGGCCCCTGGTCGCCGCGGCGCTCGCCGACGAGCTCCGGCTCATGGCCGACTGGCTCGAGCTGGACGACGTCGACGTCCTCGACCGTGGCGACCTGGCGCGCGACCTCCAGCGGGCGTCCGCAGCGTCGCTCGCCTTCCGCGCATAGCTCAGGCCACGGGTGCGGCCGCGGTCCGGTGGATGCGCATGTCGCCGGAGACCGAGCGCAGGGTGAGCGTGAGCACGGGCGGCCCGTCGACGGTCCTGTCGTCGTCCTCGAGCCGGGAGTCCATCCGTCCGGAGACGCTGGAGAGGTCCAGCCAGACCCGCAGACCCGGGACGACGCCCACCGAGGAGTCGCCCGAGACGGTCGTGATCTGCACCGCACCACCGGTGGCGGCACCGACGGTCACGTCGCCGGAGGCCGTGCTGATGGAGACGTTGTCGGCGGGCTGCTCCACCGAGACGTCGCCGGAGGCGGTGCGCACCTGCAGGGGGCCGTGCGCCCGCCCGACCCGGACGTCGCCGGACGCCGAGCCGATCGAGGCCCGGCCGTCGATCGTGCCGATCCGGGCATCCCCGCTCGCGGTGCGCAGGTCCACGTCGGTGCCCTGCTCGACGTCGAGGTCGGCGCTGGCGCCGGTGACCTCCAGCTCGCCGAACCGGCCGGTCAGCTCCACGTGGGCGGAGGCGACCGCGATCCGTGCCGCCGCGCCGGCGGGGGTCGTGATCCCGACGGCGAAGGCAGGGGTGCGGAGCAGCCGGCGCTCCGGCACGGTGACGCGCAGCCGGGTGGTGGAGCCGGCCCTGTCCGGATCGGCCGCGCGGACGTCGATCTCCACGCGATCGAGCAGCTGCTCGGCGGCGTCGTCGAGCGGCTCGACACGCACCTCCAGCTGCTCGGCGCCCTCGACCGCCTCCACGATGACCGAGCCGGCCGGGTTGCGGACCTCGATCCGCGGAGGCGGGCCGGTGACGACGGCGACGTGCTTGCGAACGGGCATGACGGTGTCTCCTGGGGGTGGTGGAACGGGTCAGCTGCGGGCGAATCCGGTGTAGCGGCGGGGCCCGCGGCCGGTGGGCGGCCGGGAGGGCGCCCGCACGGCGGCGGTCACGGCGTGGACCAGCCAGGTGTTGAGCGAGGTGCCGGCGGCGGCCGCGGCGGCCTCCGCGCGGCCCTTGAGCCCGTCGGGCAGTCGCAGGCTGATCCGGGCCACGGACCCGTCCTCGGCGAGGTCTTCCGCGGGCTCGCCCGGGCTGGCCGGCGTGTGGTGCCGGCCGGGATCGTGCGCGGTCGGGACGACGACGACCTCGGGGTCGCGGCCACGCAGCCTGATGTCGACCAGCGTCCCGTCGAGGGTCGCGGTGACCTCCGCGGCCATCGCGGAGAGCGCGTCCATGAGGGCCAGGCGGACGGCCGGCTCCATCGTGTCGGCGAGCAGGCGCGCGGTCTCCTGCGCCTGGGCGCCGCCGGCGGCCGCCGCCGTCGTGAGGGAGGCGCGCAGTGCGTCGACGTAGTCGGTGAGATCCATCGCTGCCATGACGCCACTGTGACATCAAAGTGACGTCATGACCGGACGTCGTGCGATGTCAGCCCGGATCGCGCGGGACCCTCGCGGGCGGTCGGGCCGGGTGCTCGGCACCGGGGAGGCCCCGGTCGGTCGACGTAGGCTCGCTCCCGTGTCCGAGATCGTGCCGCTCCAGGTCCAGGTCATCGCCCAGACGCAGTTCACCCCACCGGCCGACGTGCCGTGGGAGACCGACGTCGACGGGGGGCAGGCGCTCGCCGAGTTCGCCGGGCGGGCCTGCTACCAGTCGTGGAACAAGCCGAACCCGGCCACGGCCACCAACCAGGGGTACCTGCGGCACATCCTCGAGGTCGGTCACCTCTCGGTGCTCGAACACGGCACCGTCACCATGTACCTCACCGGCGTCTCCCGGTCGCTCACCCACGAGCTGGTCCGGCACCGGCACTTCTCCTACAGCCAGCTGTCGCAGCGCTACGTGCCCGAGCGGGACGCCGCGATCGTCGAGCCTGCCGTGATCGCCGAGGACCCCGAGCTGCACGAGCGCTTCCTCGCCGCCACCGACGCTGCGGTCGCCGCCTACACGGAGCTGCTGGAGGGCCTGGAGAAACGCTTCGCCGACGTCCCGAACGCCACGCTGCGGCGCAAGCAGGCGCGCCAGGCCGCTCGCTCCGTCCTGCCCAACGCCACCGAGACCCGCATCGTCGTCACCGGGAACTACCGCGCCTGGCGGCACTTCATCGCCATGCGGGCGAGCGAGCACGCCGACGTCGAGATCCGCGAGCTCGCCCTTGCCTGTCTGCGCGAGCTGCATCGGGTGGCCGCCAATGTGTTCGACGACTTCCGGATCAGCTCGCTGGCCGACGGCACCGAGGTCGCCGCCAGCCCGTTCGTCACCGAGGGCTGACCGCCCCAGCGTTGCCCGACGGGCCGGTGGTGCGGGTGGGTCCCGTGGCTGCCGGACCTCGATGCCCACCCGTACCCTCGGGCCCGTGGACGGCGCACTCGAGGGACCCATCGACACCCAGTACGAGGACCTCCTGCGGCGCATCCTCGAGCAGGGGACGCCGAAGCAGGACCGGACCGGCACCGGAACGGTCAGCCTGTTCGGCGAGCGGCTCCGGTACGACCTGTCCGAGAGCTTCCCGCTGGTGACGACGAAGTCGGTGCACTTCCGCTCGATCGCCTACGAGCTGCTGTGGTTCCTGCGCGGCGACAGCAACGTCGGCTGGCTGCGGGACCACGGGGTCACCATCTGGGACGAATGGGCCTCTCCCGAGGGCGAGCTCGGCCCGGTCTACGGCGTGCAGTGGCGGTCGTGGCCGGCGCCCGGCGGCGAGCAGATCGACCAGATCTCGAACATCCTGTCCACGCTGCGCAGCGACCCCGACTCGCGCCGCATGATCGTGTCGGCGTGGAACGTGAGCGCGATCCCGGAGATGGCGCTGGCCCCCTGCCATGCGCTGTTCCAGTTCTACGTGGCTGATGGCCGGCTCTCCTGCCAGCTCTACCAGCGCAGCGCCGACATGTTCCTCGGGGTGCCCTTCAACATCGCCAGCTACGCGCTGCTCACGCGGATGGTGGCCGACCAGGTCGGCCTCACCCCGGGCGACTTCATCTGGGTCGGCGGCGACTGCCACATCTACAGCAATCACACCGCGCAGGTGACCGAGCAGCTCTCGCGCGAGGTGCTGCCGTTCCCGACGCTGGAGCTGGCGCCCGCAGCGTCGCTGTTCGACTACACCTACGAGCACGTCACCGTGCGCGACTACCGGCACCACCCCGCGATCCGGGCAGCCGTGGCTGTGTGACCGTCGGGATGGTGTGGGCCCAGGCCCGCGACGGGGTGATCGGCGCCGACGGCGGCTTGCCCTGGCACCTGCCGGAGGATCTGGCGCTCTTCCGCCGGCTCACCATGGGCTCCACGGTGGTCATGGGCCGGCACACCTGGGAATCGCTGCCCGACCGGTTCCGTCCTCTGCCGGGCCGGACCAACGTCGTCCTGACATCGGATCGGCAGTGGTCCGACGACGGGGCCAGGACGGCGGCATCGGTGCAGCAGGTGCTCGCCGAGCACGGGTCCTTCTGGGTCATCGGCGGCGGAGCGGTGTATGCCGCCTTACTGCCGCACGCCGACCGGCTGGTGGTCACCGACGTCGACACCCTCGTCGTGGGGGACACCTGGGCGCCTTCGCTGGACGACGGGTGGCAGTTGGAGGCGCGGACACCGCTCGAGGGGTGGACGACGTCCTCCTCGGGGCTGCGGTTCGCGGTGTCGCACTACGTGCGCTCGGACGGCGTCGCGGCGGCTCGGTAGATTCTCCCCATGACCACCGACCCCGCCCGGCCGTTCGGGCGCGTTCTCACGGCGATGGTCACCCCGCTGACCGAGGACGGCACAGTCGACCTCGCCGGCACGCAGGAGCTGGCCGCGCACCTGGTCGACCGGTGCGCACACGACGGGCTCGTGATCGCCGGGACGACGGGGGAATCGCCGACGCTGAGCGACGCCGAACAGCGTGCCGTGCTCGAAGTCGTCCTCGACGCCGTCGGTGACCGCGCCACCGTCGTCGCCGGGGTGGGCACCAACGACACCGCGCACTCCATCGAGAAGGCGCTCGACGCCGAGCGCCTCGGCGCGCACGGCCTCATGGTCGTCACGCCGTACTACAACAAGCCGCCGCAGGCCGGTCTGCTGCGCCACTTCACCGCGGTGGCCGACAGCACCGACCTGCCGGTCATGCTCTACGACATCCCCCCGCGCACCGTCGTCCCGATCGAGGTCGAGACCCTCGTGCGCGCGGCCGAGCACCCGCGGATCGTCGCGGTCAAGGACGCCAAGGGTGACCTCGGCGCGGTGGCCTGGACCCTCGCCCGCACCGACCTCGCGTACTACAGCGGCGAGGACATGCTGAACCTCCCGCTGCTCGCGCTGGGCGCCGTCGGCGTCGTCAGCGTGGTGGGCCACATCGTCGGCCCGCGGCTGGCCGAGCTGGTCGCCGCGGTGGAGTCCGGCGACCTGGTCAAGGCCCGCGCGGTGAACGAGAGCCTGCTGCCGATCTACACCGGCATCTTCCGCACCCAGGGCGTCATCCTGGTGAAGGCCGCCCTGCGCGAGCTCGGCCTGCCCTCCGGGCCGGTGCGCCCGCCGCTGGTGGACGCGACGCCTGACGAGATCGCGCAGCTGCGCATCGACCTGGCCGCCGGCGGCGTCCAGCTGTGAGTGGACTGGCCACCCAACCGCACCTGGACCTGAAGGCACCCCCGCCCCTGCCTGCCGGGGGCCTGCGCGTCATGGCCCTGGGTGGACTGGGCGAGATCGGCCGGAACATGGCCGTGCTGGAGTTCGACGGCCGGCTGCTGGTCATCGACTGCGGCGTGCTGTTCCCCGAGGCGGAGCAGCCGGGCGTCGACCTGATCCTCCCCGACTTCGCGGTGATCGAGCACCGCCTCGACGACATCGCCGCCGTCATCCTCACGCACGGGCACGAGGACCACATCGGGGCGATCCCGTACCTCCTGCGGCTGCGCGACGACATCCCGCTGGTCGGCTCCCGGTTCACCCTGGCCCTGGTCGCCGCAAAGCTGCGGGAACACCGGATCGACCCGACGCTGGTCGAGGTCGCCGCGGGTGGGGACCACGTCGCCGGCCCGTTCCGCTGCGAGTTCGTCTCGGTCAACCACTCCATCCCCGACGCCCTCGCCGTCGCGGTGCACACCCCGGCCGGCACCCTCGTGCACACCGGCGACTTCAAGATGGACCAGCTCCCGCTGGACGGCGTCCTGACCGACCTGGGCGCCTTCGCCCGGCTGGGCCTGGCCGGCATCGACCTGCTGCTGTCGGACTCGACCAACGCCGAGGTGCCCGGCTTCGTCACCTCCGAGCGCAGCATCGGCCCGGTGCTGGACGACGTCTTCGCCCGGGCCTCGCAGCGGCTGATCGTGTCCAGCTTCGCCAGCCATGTGCATCGCATCCAGCAGGTGCTCGACTGCGCGGAGACGCACAAGCGCAAGGTCGCCTTCGTCGGCCGCTCGATGGTCCGCAACATGGGGGTCGCCCGCGACCTCGGCCTGCTGCACGTGGCTCCGGGCCTGATGGTGTCGCTGGACGACGCGGCATCGATGCCCCCCGACCAGGTGGTGCTGGTCTCCACCGGGTCGCAGGGGGAGCCGCTGTCCGCCCTGGGCCGGATGGCCCGTGGGGAGCACCACCAGGTGACCATCACCGCCGGCGACACCGTCGTCCTCGCGTCGTCCCTGGTGCCCGGCAACGAGACGGCCGTCTACAAGGTGATCAACGGCCTGGCCCGGCTCGGTGCGACGGTCGTGCACAAGGAGACCGCGCGGGTGCACGTCTCCGGCCACGCGCCGGCCGGCGAGCTGCGCACGCTGCTCAACGTCGCCAAGCCGCGCTACCTGATGCCGGTGCACGGCGAGTGGCGGCACCTGCGCGCGCACGCCGCTCTGGCCGAGGAGACCGGCATGTCCCGCGACCGGGTGTTGCTTGCCGAGGACGGCGTCGTCGTGGACCTGGTCGACGGCAAGGCCTCGATCGTGGGCAGCGTGCCGATCGGCAACGTCTACGTCGACGGGCTGAACGTCGGCGACGTGGGAGAGGAGTCGCTGCAGGCGCGCCGGATCCTCGGCGACGAGGGCTTCGTCGCGCTCACCGTGGTGATCGAGCTGTCGACCCGCACCATCGTGCGCCCGGTGCACCTGTCGACCCGCGGCTTCTCCGACGACCCGGCCGCCTTCGACGGCGCGCTGCTCCTGGTCGAGGACAACCTCAAGCGCGCGCTGCAGGACGACGAGGTCGACCCGCACCGGCTGTCCCAGGTCATCCGCCGGACGATCGGCAAGTGGGTGTCCGACACCTACCGCCGCCGTCCGATGATCATCCCGACGGTCCTCGAGGTCTAACGGCCCTCCTGCAGGGGCCCGCCGCGAGCGTGCGAGCGGTGGGGGGCAGGGGGGTCCTTCAACTCGATCGGCTCGATCCCCTCGGCGGCAGGCAGGTCGAAGCCCCACACCTGCGCGTAGAACGACAGCTCGCCGTCCAGCGCCGCCCGGATGTTCTCC
>JAOPUS010000064.1 GCA_025963345.1 Blastococcus sp.
CCGTTCAGGCCGAGGCCCAGGCCGCTCAGGAAGTCCGCCGCCGTCTCACCGACGGTCGTGGCGAGGATCTTGATCACCCAGAACCAGACGGTGACCTCGGGAACCTTGTTGAGCAGCGTCCGCCCGAACGTCGCCTGGGAATTCGGAGTCGTCATGGGACACACGGTGACTCAGAGGATCTGAACACCGCCTGAACGGTTGTGGCCTCTCCCAGACCCGTCATGCACCATGGCTCGTCGTGGAGACGGCCGCGGTACTCGTCGTGGAGGACGACTCCGTTCTCCGGGGGGCCGTGGCGCGGGGGCTGCGGGAGGCCGGCCTGACGGTGACGACGGCCGCGGACGGGACCGGGGCCCTTGCCGCCCTCGGCCCGGGGCCCGACACGAGCTTCGCCGCGGTGGTTCTCGACATCGGATTGCCCGACTCCGACGGACGCGACGTCTGCCAGGCGCTGCGGGCGCGGGGGATCGACATCCCGGTGCTGTTCCTGACCGCCCGCGACCAACTCCACGACGTCCTGGCCGGCTTCGCCGCCGGTGGCGACGACCACCTTGCCAAGCCCTTCCACGTGAGTGAGTTGCTCGCCCGGGTGCGCGCGATGGTCCGCCGCGGCGTGCCCCGACCGGTCGCGGTGCCCAGCGGGCTGCACCTGGACCCCGCCGACCACGCGTTGTCCGGTCCGGCCGGCCGGCACTCGCTGACGCCGACGGAGTTCCGGCTCCTGGCGGCGCTCATGGCGGCGGCGGGGCAGGTGGTGCGACGCCGGAACCTCGTCCTCGCCGCCTGGCCGGACGGGGCGCTGGTGGCGGACAACACCCTGGACCAGTACGTGGCCCGCCTGCGCCGGAAGGTGAACGCTGTCGGGGACGAGGGCCGGCGGATCGGGACCGTCCACGGCGTGGGGTACCGGTTCACGTGACGCCGACCCCGCTCGCGGGTCGACGGTGACATCGGGACGGAGCCTTCGGAGCAGGCTGGCCTGGTCGGCGTCGGCCGTCGTCGCGCTCTGGTTGATCGCGTTGACCGTGGGGGCGAACCTGCTGCTCATCGGGGTGCTGGGCCGGGAGGCGGACGGCGTCCTCCGCGCACGTGCCGAGGCCACCGCAGCGACCGTGCAGGTCGGGCCGGACGGCAGGGTCGCCGTCCGCGATGTCCGTGACGACCAGGCCCTGGACGTCGGCACCTGGATCTTCACCGCTGACGGGGCGACGGTGGAGCGTCCGCCGGGAAGTACCGCCGCGCTGGACCGGCAGGCTGCCGACCTGGCTGCTCGCGGCGCCGGGACCGCGGAGACCGGGCTGCCCGATCCGGTGCGGCTGCTCGCCCTGCCGGTCCACGAGGGCGGAACGCTGCTGGCAACCGTGGTCACCAGCACGTCGCTGGCGCCCTACCGGCAGGTGCAGCGGCTGGCGTTGGTGGGCAGCGCAGCGCTCGCGGTGGGGCTGCTCGTCGTCGTCCACCTCGTCCTGCGGGCCAGCGTGGCCCGGGCCCTGCGCCCGGTGCAGCAGATGAGCGCCCAGGCCGGCCGGTGGAGCGCAGAGGACGTGGACCGCCGCTTCGGGCCCGCACCGCGGCCGGCCGAGCTCCACGACCTCGCGCACACCCTCGACGGCCTGCTGGATCGGCTGGCCGCGGTGCTCCGCCGGGAGCGGCAGCTCTCCGACGAACTCAGCCACGAGCTGCGCACGCCACTGGCCCGCATCCAGGCGGAGGTGGATCTGCTGGGGTCGCGGCCGCGGAGCGGGGCGGAGCGCGCTGCGGCGCTCGCCACGATCGACGAGGCGGCCGGGTCGATGGGCGACATCCTCGAGACGCTGATGAGTGCGGCACGCGCGGCGGGCGGCGCACCACCGGGCCGGTGTGCACCACGGGAGGTTCTGCTCCCGCTCGCGGCCGGCATGCAGGCGCGCCGGCCGGATGTCGAGCTCAGGGTGGACGTGCCCGGGGAGCTCACGGTGGGGGTGGACGGAACCCTGCTGGAGCGGGCGGTCTCACCGGTTCTGGAGAACGCCCTGCGCTATGCGGCCGGCCGGGTGACGATCACGGCCGAGCCGGCGCCCTCCGGGGTCCGCCTGCGGATCTCCGACGACGGTCCCGGTGTCCCTGCCGGCGCTCGAGGACTGGTGTTCGAGCCGGGGTGGCGTGGCGACCCGGTGGACGGCCACGACGGCGCCGGCCTCGGTCTGGCGCTCGCCCGTCGGCTGGTCGCTGCTGCCGGGGGTGAGCTGGGCGTCGAGGAGACGATGGGCGGAGCGGTCTTCGTCCTGGACCTGCCGCCCGGGTGATCCGACGGGTTGCCCGTCCCGGTGACGCCGCCAGGCGTCACCGGGACGAGGCTCAGCCGGCTTCGGCGGCCAGCGGCTGCAGGAGCGGGGGACCCCAGAACAGGGCGTTGGCGCGCTCGAGGTCGCGCTCGAAGTCGACCTCCACCGCGGAGAACGCGGAGATGTCGAGCGGGCGGAACCGGAGGCCCTCCAGCTCGATCGCGGTCTCGATCGCGCGCTCGAAGTAGTCCTGGTCGCCGCAGGCGTCCAGGTGCGCGATCAGGGCCGCCTTGTCCTCGCTGGAGACGTAGTTGATCCCGACGGCCTCGCCGAGCCCGCCGACGACGGTCTTGGACAGCTCGCGGATGTACCCGTTGCCGTCGAGGGTGTACTTGATCTCCTCGTCGGCGACGGTCTCGGTGTCGACGCAGATGAAGCTCTCGTCGGCCCGCACCCAGCTCATGACGTGCTCCAGGACGGCGGGGTCGAAGACGACGTCACCGTTCATCCAGAGCACGCCGCCGTCCCGGCTGTTCGACAGTCCGCGCCAGAGACTCTTCGACGTGTTGGTGCTCGCGAAGTGCGGGTTGTAGGCAAAGCGCACGTCCGGCGAGGCCGCCATCAGCAGGTCGCTGCTGAACCCGACGACGACGGTGATGTCGGTGTCGGCGCCGAAGGACTCACGCAGCGCGTCGAGCTGGCGCCGCTGGATGGTGCGCCCGTCGCGCAGCGGCGTGAGCGGCTTGGGGGTGGACCGCCCGAGGCGGGTGCCCATGCCGGCTGCCAAGATCACCGCCTGGACCGGGGGATGCAGGTGCCGTGGCGCCGCGGTGCGGGCCAGATCTCGCGGAGAGCTCGTCAGGGCTCGGTCGGTGGTCCGCACGTTCATCCCCTTTCCATGGTGGATCGCCCGGCGGAGTCGCCGGGCGGGAAGAGCAGGTCGAGCACGCGGTCGGTCGCGTGCCCGTCTTCGAGCGAGCAGAAGGTGTCCCGGAAACGGACGTACCGGTCTGCCAGTTCCGAGGCGGCGACGTCTCTGTCGGCGATCGCCTCGACGAGTTCCTCGCTGGTGCGGACGAGCGGGCCGGGGGCCACTTCGGCGAAATCGAAGTAGAAGCCACGCAGGTCATCGCGGTAGTGCTCGAGGTCGTAGGTGTAGAAGACCATGGGTTTGCCCGTTACGGCAAAGTCGAACATGGCCGAGGAGTAGTCGGTCACCAGCATATCGGCCGCCAGGTAGAGCTCGGCTGATTCGGGCCGATCGGACACGTCGATCACCGGAGCGCCCGGCGGGACGGCGATCCGGCCGGCCACCATGCTGTGCAGTCGGGTCAGCAGGACGTGGTCCGCGCCGAGCCGATCGGCGAAGGCGGTGAGGTCGATCGGGACGTCGAAGTCGCGTCCGCCGGTCGTGTCGAACACGAGGTCGTCGCGCCAGGTCGGGGCATAGAGGACGGCGGTGGTGCCGTCGGGGATGCCGAGTTCGGCGCGCACCCGCGCCCGCACGTCGTCCCTGTCCGGGCTGCTCAGGACGTCGTTGCGCGGGTACCCGGTCTCGTGGACGGGGCCGCCGAAGCCGAATGCGTGCCGCAGGCGCTCGGTGCTCGGCGGGTTGGGCGAGAGCAGCATGTCCCAGCGGGCGACGTCCTTGTCCGCGTTGTCCAGCCACCCCGGGCGGACGGGGCGGACGTCGTGGTGGATCCGCTTCAGCGGAGTGCCGTGCCAGGTCTGCAGGTAGGTAGTGCCCGGACTCTTGGTCCACGGAATCGACATGCAGTCGTTGGCGACGACGACGTCGGCGGACGCCAGGACGGCCGCGGCCTCCGGCGTTCCGTAGAGAACGGTCTCCACACCGGACGGGAACGTGTCCTGGGTCTTCGCGGTGCACAGCCACGTGTGCGAGAGGTCGAGGTCGTCGCGGGCGAGCAGTGCCTCGTAGATCGCCCGCGGGTTGTCGGCGAACACGCCACGGAAGGTGAAGTACACGACCTTCACCACTGCGGGCCCCCCGCGGGGAGGGGCTGGACGCCCGGCGCGTGCGGCATCGCGTTCCCCCTCTTGTCGGCCGTGGGCAGTGCGGATCTCGGTCGTTCCAGTTCCGGAGTGACCTTGACCAGAAGTACACGGGGTACCGCGGCTCCAGCGCAATGCCTGCCTTGTTCCAGCTCGGCAACGTTCTGTGAGGTCGCCCCGACGCGGCGTTCCGGTTGCCCCCGGGGGGGTGATCCGGGCCGCGACGGAGCCCACCCGAATGACATCGATGTCAGTAACGGCTGTGACTGGGGTGGCCTGTGAGGCGGGTCGCACGGCGTGTCCCGGACAACGCGCCGCACGCCGGGTCACGGAAGCGTCACGGAATGTTTGTATATCGCACAGCCGAATCGGGTCTCTTCCCCACCAGACAGGCAGGTGTATGGACGCACGTATCGGCCAGGAGCCCACGACCGAGCTCCTGACTGCGGTCCGTCCCGCCCGTCGCCACGGCTCCGCCCGGCGGCCCCGCCGCTCGGCTTCCCGTCGTCCCGCCCTGCTGCTGAGCGCGCTGCTCGCCGGCGGGGTCGCGGCGGCTGTCTTCGGTGTGAACGGCGCGACGGTGGCGTCGGCGGACGGGACCTCCGTCCTCGCCGCCCAGGAGGCGCTGCTGACCAGCGACGAGGGTGTCGAACTGCTGCCACAGGCCTCGATCACCGTCGCCGAGGCCCAGGCCCGGCTGCAGGAGGTGGCCGCCTCTCGCGCCGCGCGTGCCGAGGCCGAGGCACAGGCCCGGGAGGACGCCAGGCCCAAGTTCGTGATGCCGATCAACGGCGCCCGCATGACCAGTTGCTTCTGCTCGCGGTGGGGGACGTTCCACTGGGGCATCGACCTCGCGGCGCCGATGCGCACGCCCGAGTACACGGCCGGGGACGGCGTGGTGCTGCGCGCCGGGGCGGCCAGCGGCTTCGGCCTGGCGGTCTACATCCTCCACGAGGACGGCGACGTCACCGTCTACGGCCACATGGACGAGATCCTGGTGAAGCCAGGGGAGTACGTGGAGGCCGGCGAGAAGATTGCGCTCCTCGGTAACCGCGGCCAGTCGACCGGGCCGCACCTGCACTTCGAGGTGCACCAGGGCGGCGAGGAAGGCAAGCGGATCGACCCCGTTGCCTGGCTGAAGGCACGCGGGGTATCGATCCCCTGATCCGGCGGCGTGCTGGAATCGCACGTGAGCGAGCTTGCGAGCTCACCGATGGGCACAGCAGCCTGCGAACGCGGCCGACGAGCGCCAGCGAGGAGGTGTCGTGAGCCGGGCGGTGGAGGAGTCCAACCGACGGCTGCTGCGCGCGCGGGACGCGATGGACCGGCGCTACGCCGAGCCGCTCGACGTCCCGACCCTCGCCCGGATCGCACACGTGTCCGAGGCGCACTTCATCCGCACGTTCCGCGCCACGTTCGGTGAGACGCCGAACCGCTATCTGCAGCGCCGCCGGGTCGAGCGGGCGATGTTCCTGCTGCGGACAGGGGAGCGCAGCGTCACAGACATCTGCATGGACGTCGGGTTCAGCAGCCTGGGCACCTTCAGCCGGGTGTTCCGGGACATCGTGGGGGAGCCGCCGAGCGTCTACCGGCGGCGTGGGCCGCTGCCGCCGGTGCCGTCCTGCTTCGCCATGGCCTGGCTGCGACCGAGCAGTTTCGGAGAAGCACCGGGGGACTGAGGGCCCCTAGCGTTCGGTGCATGTTGAACGCCATCACCATCACCCAGATCTACGTGCCCGACCAGGACCAGGCGGTGGACTTCTACGTCGGCAAGCTCGGGTTCGAGGTCACCAACGACATGCAGTTCGGCCCGATGCGCTGGCTGACCGTCGCCCTGCCCGGGCGGCCCGATCGGGCTCTCCTGCTGGAGAAGCCGGGGCCGCCGTCCATGAGCGAGGAGACCGCCGCCCAGGTGCGCGACCTGATCTCCAAGGGCGCCGCCGGCGGGCATCTCTTCTTCCAGTGCGACGACGCCTACAAGACCCATGCCGAGCTGAAGGCGAAGGGCGTGGAGATCACCGAGGAGCCGGTCGACCAGCCCTATGGCATCGACTTCGGGCTCCGCGACCCCTTCGGCAACCACCTCCGCATCGCGCAGATGAAGCTGGGCTGATAGAGCCCTCCGGGTGGCGGCGCCCGCCACGGGCGTCGCCACCCCTTGCGTGGGATCGATCGTCCTGCCCTGTACAGTTGCCACCGGCCCGGACACCAGACCGGGCTGGCAAGGGGCTGTGGCGCAGCTGGTAGCGCACCACACTGGCAGTGTGGGGGTCAGGGGTTCGAGTCCCCTCAGCTCCACCCGTGTGACCAGGCCGTTCTCCTTCTGGAGGACGGCCTGAGTCGTCTCTGGTTGCAGTTTGCCTCCCTTACCTGTCAGCAGCAGGACGCCCATCCGGTCGGCAGCCTCGCGGGCCAGCGCCGGCATCACGTGGCTGTAGATGTCCATGGTCGTGCGCATCTGGCTGTGGCCGAGCAGCTCCATGACCACCCGCGGGTGCACGTTCTCGCTCAGCAGCAGGGTGGCGGCGGTGTGCCGGCCGTC
>JAOPUS010000065.1 GCA_025963345.1 Blastococcus sp.
GGTGTCCGAACAGCGGGTCTACAAGGCGATCGACCAGCTCATCGCGTGACCGCGACGGCCGTGAGGGCAGATATGGCCATTTCTGCCCCCGGGTCAGAGGTCGAGCGGCGGGACCTGCGGGTCGGCGCGGTCGTTGTCGCGCTCCTTGAGCAGGGCGGAGATGCGCTGACGGGTCACACCGAACATCGCGGCGATCCGGTTGATGCTCACCTGCTCGCCCTGCAATGCGGAGGCCTGCTCGCGGCGCCAGAAGTGCCCAGCGGTGGCCAACGAGGCCAGGACGGTGGAGATCCGCTCCACGACGAGGGGGCGAGGCTCGCCGGACACGATGTCGGTCCAGGTCCGCCCGGAACGGCGCTCGCGCAGCAGCGTCTCGGCGCGGGCCCGGGCCAGCGTCAGCTCGTCCATGCAGCGATCGAGTTCGGTCATGAGGCCCTCGAGGGCGTGCTCGGCGGGGTCGCCGGGCGGGTTCTGCACCGTGTCCACGCCCATGACCACCTCCCGTCGGCATCCTGAGATCAGTTGGACACTACCGGACTGAATAGCTATTGCATGCAACGGCTGTGACATGCAACGGCCATGTCATGCAACCGGTCGTTGCGTCGCCCATCCGGGGTGTGATTAGTTGTGCGCAACGGAGTCTGCAGCGCTGCCGCTCCGCCGGTGCCCGTCCCCGGGTCGGGCGCCGCTTCCTGTCCGGCGGCCAGAAACGGAATCTGCAGACATGTCCAGCCGAAGCGCCAGCATCGATCTCCCGCCGACCGCCGGCAGCGTTCCGGCTGCCCGGCACCTGATGCAGGAGCTGCTGCGCGTCTGGGAGGTCCCGCACGACCGTGAGGACGCCGCCCTGCTGGTGACCGAGCTCGTCGCGAACGTCGTCGACCACGTGGGCGGCGAGGCAGACCTGACCCTGGAGCTGTCGGTGTCCGCGGACTGGCTGCGCATCGCGGTCGTGGACGGGTCGTCGATCCGACCCGTCGTCCAGGAGTTGTCGCACGACCGGCCCCGCGGCCGCGGGCTGCGCATGGTGGAGACCATCGCCCACCGCTGGGGGGCCGACGACCACAAGGGCGGCAAGCGCGTCTGGTTCGACCTGCGGCCGCCGGCGGTGTGACCGGGTGGCTGGTTTGCCGGTGGGCGGGATCGGGGACGGGCTCCTGCGACACCGTCGACGACAGAGAGGGAGCTGCGTCATGAGCGAGCCCACCAGTCACACCGAGGCAGCCGGCGAGGGCGTCTCCGACGAGGAGATGGTCGAGACCGTCGCCGCGCAGACCGACAGCGCCTCGGAGAACGCGGACACCGCCGGCAAGAACTGGAACGGGGATCCGAGCGAGGCCCCGGCTCCCGACGACCGCGGCTAGTTGCCAGACTGCGCCGGTGGAGAGGACGACCGTCGCAGGTGCCCCGGCGACGGCAGGGCCGGGGGTCGCGGAACGGATCTCGGCCACCGCCCTGCGTCCGGCCCGGACCGTCGTCCGCTGGAGTGTCCGGCACGGCCTGCCGGCGGTGTTCCTCGAGCGCAGTGCCCGCAACGGCGACCCCGTAGGGCGGCTGCTGCGCGACCCGGCGGTGCGCGACCAGCCGTACGCGGTGCACGAGGAGCTGCGCGCCCGCGGGCCGCTCGTCGGGAGCAGTCTGGGACTGGTCACGACGTCGCACGCGGTCGCCTCCGAGGTTCTGCGCTCCGACCGGTTCGGCGTCGGGTGGGACCGGTCCGCCGCGCCCCGGCTCATCCGCTGGGCGCTCCGGTTCAGTGACGAGCTCGACGCAACGGGCGTCGCCGAGCCGCCGTCGATGCTCGTCGTCGATCCGCCCGACCACACCCGCTTCCGGCGGCTGGTGAGCCGCGCGTTCACCCCCCGTGCCACCGCCGCCTTCGAGCCCGTCGTGCAGCGGACCGCCGATGCACTCCTCGACGCCCTCGAACTCCGCCGCGGCACGGTCGACCTCGTCGAGGCGTATGCGGCACAGCTGCCCGTCCTGGTCATCGCCGATCTGCTCGGCGTGCCCGTCGAGCGCCGCGAGGACTTCCTCCGCTGGGGCGCCGCCGCGGCCGCGACCCTGGACCCGGGGCTGCCGTTCGGTCGCTACGTCGTCGCCGAGCGGGCGCTGCGGGCGATGCACGCGTTCCTGCGGGAGCACTTCGAGCGGCTCCGTCGTGATCCCGGCGACGACCTGGTGAGTCGGCTGGTCGGGCTGCCCGACGACGAGGCGCTGACCGAGCGGGAGCTGCACGCCACCGTGATGCTGCTTCTCGGCGCCGGCTTCGAGACGACCGTCAACCTGCTCGGCAACGGCGTCGTCCTTCTCGATGCCCACCGCGACCAGTGGGACGCGCTGGTCGCGGACCCCTCCGGCTGGGACGGTGCCGTCGAGGAGGTGCTGCGGCACGACAGTCCCGTCCAGATCACCGGCCGGACGGCGAAGGACGACGTCGCCGTGGCCGGCCGCGAGGTCCGCGCCGGCACCCGCGTCACCGTGCTGCTGGGCGCTGCCAACCGCGATCCCGAGGTCTTCGCCGATCCCACCCGCTTCGACGTGGCCCGCGGCAACGCGCGCGACCACGTGGCCTTCTCCGCGGGCATCCACTACTGCGTCGGCGCCGGGCTCGCGCGGCTGGAGGGCGTCGTGGGGCTGCGCACCCTGGCGGAGCGCTTCCCCGCCCTGCGGGTCAGCCGTCGGCCGGTGCGGCGGGATCTACAGACGCTGCGGGGGTTCGAGCACCTTCCGGTGACGCTGCACCGACGTCCTCGGTGCTGACGCTCTGAGTGCCGCCGTCGGTGCTGAGGACAGCGGCCCGCCCTGCGCCCCAGCCGAACCAGGTCATCGGGACCAGCGCTGCCAGCAGCAGGACCATCGGCCAGGACCACCCGCCGGTGAGGTCGTGCAGCGCACCGACCACCAGCGGGCCCAGCGCGGCCAGCAGGTAGCCGAGGCACTGCGCGACGCCCCCCAGCCGGGCCGCGACCAGGGGCGTCGGGCTGCGCAGGACGATGAGGGTCAGCGCGAGCGCGAACCCACTGCCCTGCGCCAGTCCGAACGCCCCGACCCACACCAGCGTGCCGGTGTCGGGTGCGATCAGCAGCCCGAACAGCCCGACCGTGTAGGACGCGGCCACGGCCAGGATCAGCGGGCGCTGGGTGCGCATCCGGCCGGCCTGGGCCGGCGCCAGGAGCGCCCCGGCCGCGCCGACGACGTTCGAGAAGCCAAGGAGCAGGCCGCCCTCCCGCACGGGGACGCCGGAGTCGGCCAGCAGGGTCGGCAGCCAGGCCGCCACGGTGTAGAACTGCACGCTCTGCAGGCCGAGGTAGGCCGTCACCTGGCGGGCGAGGGGCTGGCGCAGCAGCGACCAGGAGCCCGCGTCGTCCGGCAGCGGGTCGCTGGTGCGGTGCGCCCGGCCGGTGCCCGCCACGGGAAGCCAGAGGGCGAGTGCGGCGAGCGCGAGTGCCAGCCAGAGCCCCAGTGCCGTCCGCCAGTCGACGCCGAGGGCCGTCGCGAGCGGCACGGTGAGCGCGGCCCCGGCGGCGGCGCCGATGTTCAGCGAGGCCGAGTAGAAGCCCATCACCACGCCGGGGCGGGCGAACTCCCGCTTGACGTAGGCCGGCAGCAGCACGTTGGCGAAGGCGATCGCCGCGCCGGCCAGCAGACTGCCCGCGAACAGCAGGGCGACAGGGGTGAGCAGCCGGAGTGCGATGCCTGCGGCCAGCAGCAGCAGCGAGAGCGCGACGGCCGTCTCCAGGCCGATCCGACGGGCCAGCCGCGGTGCCGCCGGAGCGAACGCCCCGAAGCACAGGACCGGCAGCGTGGTCAGCAGTCCGGCCAGAGCGGAGGACATGCCGGTCTCCGCGCGCAGGTCACCCAGGACCGGGGCGACGGCGACGACCGCGGGCCGCTGGTTCAGGGCTACGGCGACGATCGCCACCACCAGGGCGAGCGTCGCCGCCCGGGACCGTCCCGTTCCGCCGCCGTCCATCGCCGTCCACTCCATCACAACGGCGGTCCGGCCTCATCCGCGGGAGCCGGGCTCCCGTCAGGCGGAACCGCGGTGGCTCGAGTCACAGCGGTCTGTCACCGTCGCCGCCATGCGCCTGCGTCCGCTGTCCCTGGCCCTCGGTGTGCTGCTTGCCGTGACCGCGTGCGGGGGGTCGTCGTCGGACTCCTCGTCCGGCGGCGGCGCGGAGTCCGGCGGGACCGACGCGGTCACCGTCGGGCTCATCCCGATCGTCGACGTCGCGCCGATCTTCCTCGGTCAGCAGCAGGGCTTCTTCTCCGACCGGAACATCGACCTCACCACCGAGTTCGCCCAGGGCGGCGCCGCGATCGTCCCGTCGGTGATGAGCGGCCATGCGCAGTTCGGGTTCAGCAACGTCGTCTCGATGATGGTCGCCAGTTCCAGTGGCCTGCCCGTGCGGCTCGTCGGCCCGGGGGTCGGCTCCACCGGCGAGCAGGGCGCGGACTTCAACGGCGTCGCCGTCCCCGGGGACAGCCCGATCCGGACGGCGGCCGACCTCGAGGGCGGGCGGGTCGGGGTCAACACGCTCAACAACATCTGCGGTGTGAGCATCAACGAGTCCGTGCGGAAGGCCGGGGGCGACCCCTCGCGGCTGGAGTACGTCGAGATCCCGCCGCCGGACATGCCGGCCGCCCTCGACACCGGCCAGATCGACGCCACCTGCATGAGCGAGCCGTTCCTCAGCGCCTACCTGGCCAAGGGCGGCCGGACGGTCGCCTCGAACTACGTGGACGTCGCCGAGGACGCCGACATCGCGGTGTACTTCGCGTCCGCGGAACTGCTGCAGTCCGATCCCGACCTGGTCCAACGGTTCACCGAGGCGCTGGCCGAGTCGCTCGCCTACGCCCAGGAGCACCCGGACGAGACCCGCGCGATCGTGACGACCTACACGAGCCTGACCGCCGAGCAGGTCGCCGGCGTGACGCTGCCGAGGTTCCCGACCGAGTTCAACCGGGACTCCCTGGAGCGCATCGCCGACCTCGCGGAGGAGGACGGCCTGCTGAAGGAGCCGGTCGACCTCGACGCGCTGCTGCCCTGACTGGCCCCCTTCCGGGCACCGCCCCGAGCCTGCGAGGCGGTGGGGAGAAGGGGGTCCTTTCTCAGCTCGCGGGGGTCAGCATCCCGGCGCCGACCGTGGCGTTGGTGGCCTCGTCGATCAGGATGAACCGGCCGGTCGCCCGGTTGCGCATGTAGTCGTCGACGAACAGCGGCTGGGTGGCACGAAGCCGCACCCGTCCGATGTCGTTGAGCCCGAGCTCGCCGGCCTCGGAGTCGCGGTGCAGCGTGTTGACGTCGAGCCGGTAGGTCAGCTCCTTGACCACCGCCCGCACGGTCCGGGTGGTGTGCTTGATCGCGATCCGCTGCCGGGGCCGCAGCGGCTCGTCGGCCATCCAGCAGACCAGCGCGTCGATGTCCTGGGTGGCGGTCGGCGCGTTCGCGGGGCGGCAGATCAGGTCGCCCCGGGAGACGTCGACGTCGTCGTCGAGCCGGATGGTGACCGACATCGGTGGGAACGCCTCGTCCACCGGGCCGCGGGGGCCGTCGATGCCGGCGATCGTCGTGGTCAGGCCGCTGGGCAGCACCTGCACCTCGTCGCCGGGGCGCAGCACGCCGCTGGCCACGGTGCCGGCGTAGCCGCGGTAATCATGGTGGGCGTCGGACTGCGGGCGGATGACGTACTGCACCGGGAAGCGCGGGTCGACCAGGTTGCGGTCGCTGGCGACGTGCACGTGCTCGAGGTGGTGCAGCAGCGTCGTCCCCTCGTACCAGGGGGTGTTCGTCGAGTGGCTGACGACGTTGTCACCGTGCAGCGCGGAGATCGGGACGACGGTCAGGTCCGGCACGTTCAGCTTGCTGGCAAAGGCACTGAACTCGTCGCGGATGGCCTCGAAGATCTCCTCGGACCAGCCGACGAGGTCCATCTTGTTGACCGCGACCACCAGGTGCGGCACGCGCAGCAGCGAGGCGAGGAAGGCGTGCCGGCGGCTCTGCTCGAGCATCCCCTTGCGGGCGTCGACCAGCACGATCGCGAGGTCGGCCGTCGAGGCGCCGGTGACCATGTTGCGCGTGTACTGCACGTGCCCGGGGGTGTCGGCAAGGATGAACGTGCGCCGCGGGGTGCTGAAGTACCGGTAGGCGACGTCGATGGTGATGCCCTGCTCGCGCTCGGCGCGCAGCCCGTCGGTGAGCAGCGCCAGGTCGACGTAGTCGCCCTTGCTGGCCCGCTCGACCGCCTCGTACTGGTCCTCGAAGATCGCCTTGCTGTCGTAGAGCAGCCGGCCGATCAGCGTGCTCTTGCCGTCGTCCACCGAGCCGGCGGTGGCGATCCGCAGGATGTCCTTGCGTGCGGTCGCGATCTCGACGGCGTGCTCGGCGACGGGGGAGTGGACGTCGATGACGGGGGGTGTGATGCCGGGCTGGGCGGCACTCGGGATGTCAGCCATCAGAAGTAGCCCTCCTTCTTCCGGTCCTCCATGGCGGCGTCGCTGACCTTGTCGTCGCCACGGGTGGCGCCGCGCTCGGTCATGCGGGTCACCGCGATCTCGGCGATGACCTCCTCGACGGTGGTCGCCTCCGACAGCACCGCCGCGGTCAGGTTCGCGTCGCCGACGGTGCGATAGCGCACCGTCTCCCGGCGAACCTGCTCCCCGTCGCGCGGACGGATGAACTCGTTGACGGCGTAGAGCATCCCCTGCCGCTCGACCACCTCACGCTCCTGCGCCAGGTAGAGCGGCGGGATCGCGATGTCCTCGCGGAGGATGTACTGCCAGATGTCGAGCTCGGTCCAGTTCGACAGTGGGAAGACCCGGTTCGACTCGCAGAGGTGGATCCGGCCGTTGTAGAGGTCCCAGCTCTAGGGCCGCTGGTTCTTGGGGTCCCACTGGCCGAACTCGTCGCGGAAGGAGAACAGCCGCTCCTTGGCCCGCGCCTTGTCCTCGTCACGGCGGGCGCCGCCGAACAGCGCCGTGAAGCCGTGCTCCTCGACCGCGTCGAGCAACACCGGCGTCTGGATGCGGTTGCGGGAGCCGTTGGGCTCCTCCTTGACCGTGCCGGCGGCGATCGCGTCGGGCACCGAGGCCACGATCAGCTGCACGCCGAGCTCGGCGACCCGCTTGTCACGGAACTCGAGCACGTCCGGGAAGTTCAGCCCGGTATCGACGTGCATGACCGGGAACGGGATGCGGGCGGGCGCGAACGCCTTGCGGGCCAGCTCCAGCATCACGATGGAGTCCTTGCCGCCGGAGAACAGCAGCACCGGCCGTTCGAGCTCGGCCACGACCTCTCGGATGACGTGGATGGACTCGGCCTCCAGCGTCTCCAGCTGGCTCAGCCGGTAGTCGGGCGTAGTCATGCGCGCGGGCTCCGGAGGTTCGACATCAGGACGAGCAACCGCATCCATTCGGTGCGGATTCCCGTCCAGTGTCCGTCATCGCCCCGCGCGCACCGCCGCCAGGATCGGCTCGGCCAGCTCGGGACGGCAGACGACCAGGTCAGGGAGCCACGGGTCGGGGTCGTTGTAGACCATGGGAGAGCCGTCCAGCCGGCAGGTCGTGAGCCCGGCCGCGCGGGCGATGGCCACGGGTGCGGCGGAGTCCCACTGGTACATGCCGCCGGCATGGACGTAGGCGTCGACCTCGCCGCGGACGACGGCGACGGCCTTGTAGCCGGCCGAGCCGAGCGGCACCAGGTCGGCGCCCAGCGCCGCCGCGACCGTGTCCGCCTCCGCCGGGGGCCGCGACCGGCTGACCGCGATCCGCATCCGCCCGCCCGGGGACGCGGGCACCACCGGAGCGGGATCGGTGACGAGGATCTCCCCGAGACCGGGCAGCGCGACGGCCGCCGCGGACAGCTCACCGCCCGACCAGAGCGCCACGTGGACGGCCCAGTCGTGGCGGGCGGGGTCGCCGTACTCGCGGGTCCCGTCGAGGGGGTCGACGATCCAGACCCGCTCGGCGGACAACCGCCGCAGGTCGTCGGCCGCCTCCTCGCTGAAGACGACGTCACCGGGGACGTCGGCCGCGAGGCTCGCGGAGATGGCCGCCTGCGCCGCGGCGTCGCCGGCGTCACCGAGCGGCCGCCCGGTGATGTCGCCCTGGCGCAGTCGCAGGAGCACCTCGGCCGCCGCCCGAGCGGCTCGTCCGGCGATCGCGACATCGGAGATCGCCACGGTCAGTCCTCCGCGACGGCCGTGGCGTCGCCCGCCCGGCTCTGCGGCTGGTGCTCGCCGGAGGCGTCGGCGATGCCGCCGAAGTACACGTCGGCCTTCTCCTGCCGCGGCATGATGAACAGGCCGCTCGCCTCGACCAGGGCCTCGTCGGGAGCCGAGGCGAGCGCGATCGTGCCGACCATGCGCGACTTGCGCCCGCCGCTCTCGGCCACCCGGCCGCGGAAGACGAGCGGCCGCCCGATCGGCAGCGGCCCGCGGTAGTCCAGTTCCAGGTGGGCGGTCATCCCCCAGACACCGGCCGCGGCAGCAGCGTTGGCGAGGACCGAGTCCATGAGGAGAGCGCTCATCCCGCCGTGCACGTAGGTGGGCGGCCCCTCGTAGGCGACCCCGAGGGTGGCCTCGCCCACGACGCCGCCCTCCTCACGGCGGAGGACCAGCGGCGGCGCGAGCGCGCTGGCCTGCCCGCCGACCGGGTCGAAGGCGCGGCCACCGAGAGCGGGCAGCTGCTCGATCGGGCGCCGGGCGACGGCCAGTCGCTCCGACGCCGCGCGGACCAGGTCAGCGGCCGCCCGGACCTCGCCTGCGCCCACGGTCGTGACCACCGAGAGCTCGATCAGCTCGCGCAGGGCGGTCGCGAGGTCGGTCGCGGCCCCGAGCGGTTCGGCGTCCGGAATGGTCCCGCTGTCGTTCGTCGTCACCTGCGGATCGTGACAGGACCGCTAGTCCGGCTGCCCGTCGCCCCCGGTCGCCGGAAGGTCTGCCGGGCCGGAGCGGGGCAGCCGGACGGTGACGGTCGCACCCTTCCCCCGGTCCGTGTCGAGGCTCACCGAGCCGCCGTGCGCGGCGACGAGCGAGGACACGATCGCCAGGCCGAGGCCGGTGCCCCCCGCGCTGCGCGTGCGGGAGGCGTCCGCGCGGTAGAAGCGCTCGAACGCCCGCTCGGCATCCGCAGGGTCCATGCCCGGCCCCTCGTCCGAGACGCGCAGCACGAGCACGCCGGGGTCATCGGGTGCCTCGGCCACCGTCACCGTCACCCGCGTCCCGGCCGGTGTGTGGGTCAGCGCATTGGTCACCAGATTGCCGACGACCTGGCGCAACCGGCTCTCGTCCCCGCGCACCACGGGGACGTCGGTCAGCGACTCGTCGAGGTGGAGAGCGATCGGCCGGTCGGGCTGGACGGCCTTCGCGTCGTGCACGGCGTCGCCGGCGATCGCGGCCAGGTCGACCGGGGCGAAGGTGAGCGGCCGCTGCTGGTCGAGTCGGGCGAGCAGCAGCAGGTCCTCGACGAGCAGCCCCATCCGGGCGCCCTCGGCCTCGATGCGTTCCATCAGCCGGCGGACGTCCTCCTCGGAGCGGACGGCGCCCTGCCGGTACAGCTCGGCGAAACCGCGGATCGAGGTGAGCGGCGTCCGCAGCTCGTGGCTGGCGTCGGCGACGAAGCGGCGCATCCGTGTCTCCGAACCGCGGGCCTGCTCCTCGGAGGCCTGCTGGGCGCGGAAGGCGGTCTCGATCCGCGAGAGCATCCCGTTGAGCGCCGTCGACAGCCGGCCGACCTCCGTGCGGTCGTCGCCCTCGGGCACCCGGCGGGAGAGGTCCCCGGCCGCGATCGCCCGGGCGGTGTGCTCCACCTCGGTCAAGGGCCGCAGGCTGTTGCGCACGAGCACGTAGCCCGTGGCACCCAGCACGGTGAGGACGATCAGCCCGACCACCAGTTCGATCCGCACCAGCCGGCTGATGGCGTCCTCGTCACGCCCGAGGTCGACGCCGAAGACGGCCGTGTAGCCCTCTGGTAGGTCCACCGTGGTCACCCGCCACGAACGGTTGCCGTCCTCGGCCGGGACGGTCGCGTAGTGCTGGTCGCCCTGGGAGTCGGACTCACCCCCGCCGTGGCCGATCCGGGTCAGGTCGGGCTCATCGTGCCCTGAGGGGCCGACCACGACGATCTCGTCGCCCCCGGCCGGCGGCACGCAGGCGACGTAGACCCCGGGTGGTGACGGCCCGGGGTCGCCGCCCGACAGGCACGCGCTCAGGACGTTCAGGGGGTCGTCATGGACCGCGCGCACCTGGGCGCGCAGCTGCGCGTCCTGTTGCCCGAGCAGGTATCCCTTCAGGAGGGACGTGGCGGCCCAGCCGGTCGCCAGGAGTCCGACCGCGACCAGAGCGACGAGTAGGCCGACGAGGGTGATCCGCAGCGGGATCCGGGGCCCCCGGACCGTGGGGGTGGTCTCCGTGATCACGTCCCGCGGGGCAGCCGCAGGGTGTATCCGACCCCGCGGATGGTCTGCAGCAGACGCGGCTCGGTCGTGTCGATCTTGCGCCGGAGGTAGGAGATGTAGGACTCGACGACGTTGGCCTCGCCGTTGAAGTCGTAGTTCCACACGTGGTCGAGGATCTGCGCCTTGGACAGCACCCGGCCGGCGTTGGCCATCAGGTAGCGGAGCAGCTTGAACTCCGTCGGCGACAGGCTGATCACCTCGCCGGCCTTGATGACCTCGTGGCTCTCCTCGTCCAGCTCGATGTCGGCGAAGGACAGCCGCGGCGCCTCGGCGATCTGCTGGGCGCCGGCGCTGCGGCGCAGCACGGCGCGGATCCGGGCGAGCACCTCGTCGAGGCTGAACGGCTTGGTCACGTAGTCGTCGCCGCCGAGGGTCAGGCCCGAGACCTTGTCCTCCGCCGCGTCGCGGGCGGTCAGGAACAGCACGGGCGTGTGCCGTCCCGACTGCCGCAGCCGGCGGACGACGCCGAAGCCGTCCAGCCCCGGCATCATCACGTCGAGGACGAGCAGGTCGGGCCGGAACGAGTCGGCCAGTGCCAGGGCCTGCTGTCCGTCGGCCGCGGTCGCGACCTCGAACCCGGCGTACCGCAGGCTGGCCGAGAGCAGTTCGCGGATGTTGGGCTCGTCGTCCACCACGAGCAGCCGGGCTTCGGGAGTGACCCGTCCCGTGGGTGAACTTCCGGCCACCGTTCCTCCGGTCGCGCGTGCGGAAACCGTCGTCATGAGAGCAAGCGTGGGCCCGCCGACTGGGGTCCGTCTGGACGCTACCTGTGAACTACCTGGGGAGGTCACCCCGCCCGTGCACTCGCCGGTTTCCGCGCGCCGTCCGCTCCTCGCTCGCTGGCGCTCGCTGCGATGCTCGCTCGCTGTCGGCTCGGTCGCTCGCTGCGATGCTCCCGGCCGCTGTCAGCCGGCCGGCGACATGGCGCGGCCGCGCCGCCAGTACCCGATGGCGTGGTGCTGCGCCCGGCTCAGGCCCCAGCGGCCACGCAGGTCGGCGCGGATGGTCCGGACGGCGGCGGACTCCGCGGCGACCCACGCGAAGACGTCCTCCCCCTCCGGCCGGTCGATCGTGGCGACGGCATCGGCGAGCAGCGTGCTCTCCCCGGGCGGGGTGTCGCCGCGGTGCAGCCAGCGGACGGCGACGCCGTCCGGCGCGGACAGCGGCTGCTCCTCGGCTGCGCCGGCAACCTCCAGCAGCGCGATGCCGCGGGACGTGGCCGGGGCGGCGGCGAGGATCCGGCTGATCGCCGGCAGTGCGGTCTCGTCCCCCGCCAACAGCAGCTGCGCGGCCGGCCGGTCGCCGAGGGCGCCGGCCCCGGCGACGCCGAGCAGGGCACCCGGTGCGGCGGCGGTAGCCCAGGCGGCGGCGGGACCGTCGCCGTGCAGCACGAAGTCGACCTCCACCTGGGCGGCGACCGGGTCCTGCCTGCGGGCGGTGTAGCTGCGCAGGCTCACCCCGTGGGCGCCGTCGGGCCACACGATGCGACCGTCCTTGGCCACCCGCGGCCACCGCGGAGCGGCGTCACCCACGCGCGGGACCAGCAGGTTGACCGTGGGGCCGGCGGCTGCCACGGCCGTAGGGGTGCCCGAGAGGACCACCCGGCGCACGGACGGCGTCACGTCCGTGACGGCGACGACGGTGAGCACGTCGATCGGCCGGAGACCGTCGTCGGGGTGGGGGGCGGCAGTGGTCACGTCCCCGCAGCCTAGAGGGGCCGGCCCGGCCGACCCCGGGGGAATGGAGTCGACCGGACCGGCGATCGAGGGACGGGTGCCAATCTCACACTGGGTAGTCGTCGTTCCCCGCTCACCAGCGTGGACGCGAGTCGAGCCTCCGTCGTGGTGAACGCTACGTGACGAAAGCGCATCTGCCACTGCTCGCACGGGTGAGGGTGGCTATCGATCGGGTGATCCGCCACGGGATGTGTGTGCGCCCCTCCGACCGGGCACCGCCCAGGGCACTGCCGAACACGGACCGAGGGCCCGGCAGGGCTGGGCCGGACAGGAGGCAACGTGACCGAGACCGGAGGCGAGTTCGCCGGGACGTCCGCGCGGAGTACCAAGCACAGCCCGCGGGTGGACGACGAGCTCGAGCACGAGATCGAGGGAATGGTGCGGAGCGGTCACTCGACCCGGGCGGAGGAGTGGCGGGATCCCGAGCCGCTCGCCGAGGGCGATCCCGACATCGACGCCGATCCGTCGGGGACCCTCGTGGGCGGCACGCCAGTGGGGGTGACCGCCGACGCCGTCGTCGCGCGGACCGAGCTGGCCCGATGGCTGGACCGGGCGGACTTCCCGAGTACCGGGGCCGACCTGGTCGAGGCCGCTCGCGACCACCGGGCGCCGGACGCCGTCGTCGCCGAGCTCGAACGGCTGACGGCGGGGGACACATACGAGCGCATCGGGGACGTCGTTCGGGCCCTGGGCTACCCGACGGAGACCTGAGCGGACCGGATGTCGCTCAGGAGCCGGCGCCCTCCCGGGCCTCCTCCTCGGCGATCTCCTCCGCGCCGCGGCGGCGGAACAGCCGGGAGCCGGGGAAGCCCTTCACCACCTGGCGGAGGTCCTGGACGGTGTCGACCAGGTCGTGGACATCGGTCCCGACGCTCCCGAGCGACTCCAGGACCGGCAGGATGTCCTCGTCCAGGTGGGTGACCAGCCGCGGCAGCCGGTCGATCAGGGTCACCACCGCCTCGACCTCCGCCGGATCGAGGGTGGTCGCCAGGCGGCGCAGTGACGGCGCGAGGGACGTGAGCGCCGGCTCGTACTCGCCGAGCAGCGGGTCCAGCCGGCCGACCAGACCCTCCGCACCCTCCACGACGCCGTCGGCCCGGGACGACGTCCGGCCGACCCGCTCGATCGCCTCGTCGGCCTTGGCCTGGGTGGCGGTCACGCCTTCGATGGCGGCGTCGGCCTTGGCCTGGGTGGCGGCCACGCCTTCGATGGCGGCGTCGGCGCGCGTGCGCGTGGCGTCCAGCCGGTCGATGGCCTCGTCGGCGCGGTCGACCAGCGTGTCCACACGGGACAGCAGTGCGCCGACCCGGTCGAGGTAGCCCTCGACGCGGCCGATCGCCGATCCCAGCCGGGGAACCAGGTCCAGTGCGTCGGCCACGCCGTCCCGCACGCCGGTCACGGCGGCGAGCACGTCGGAGGGGCCCGGGACCGACGGCAGTCTCATGCCGGGCACGCTACGCACCTGTTCGGTGGCCACTATCCGGTTGCGCCAAACCGTCGCCCGTCGGGGTGGCCTCTCTGCCGCGCGTCCGGCGTGGTGACCGTCCGTGTCCCCGTATCGTCGGAGCGAGCACGGACGGGCACGGACGGGCACGGCCGACGACGAGAAGGTGTCGACACCGGTGGGGGAAAAGCCGACGCGGGACGGCGCGGGTGGCCGTGACGTCTCCCGTGGCGTCCCAGGACGCACCCGCCGCGACGACCGGGCCTCGGCACCCGAGGCGGTGACCGTCGAACAAGTGCTCGCCCGCCAGGGCAGCGCCGTCGGCCGCCGGCGCGCCGCCCGCCGCGCCGAGGAGCCCGCACCGCGGATCCCGGACGACCAGCAGCCGGCCGTCCGGGCCGGGCTGCCGCCTGTCCCCGGTGCCGTCCGCCAGCCCGGACTCCCGCCGGTACCCGGTGCGGGCGCACGGCCTGCCCCGCAGGCGGGCCTACCGCCGGTGCCCGGACCGGCCCGCCCTCCGGCGCCCTGGGAGCCTGACAGCCCACCCTCCCGCCGCAGTGGCCCGATCCCGCCGCTGCCCGGGCTGGCGCCGCCGCCCGGGCCGCCCGCCGAACGCCAGCGCCGTCGGCATCCCCGCACACCCGAACGCCCACCCGCGAGCCCCGGCCGACGCCGGCTGGGCCGCGCCGTCCTGGCGTTGGCGGCGGTGATCGGGGTGGTCCTGCTCTACCACCTCGGGCTCTACTTCTACGTCGACCAGAAGATCGACCGGGTCGACGCGCTGGCCACCGACGGCCCGGAGGTGCTGGCGCCGGGACTGCAGGCGGGTGCGGAGAACTACCTCGTCGTCGGCAGCGGTATCCCCGGTCAGGAGGGGGCGGCGTCCGTGGCCACCCTGCTGGCGTCGGTCTCCGCCGCCGGCGACCGCGCGGTGCTGGTCAGCTTCCCGCCGACCGCGCTGGTCGACACCCCCGAGTGCCGCACCCCGGACGGCTCACTGCGCAGCCCGGTCACCGAGGCCTTCGCGTCGTCGCTGCTCGAGGGCGGACCATCGTGCATGGTGCGTGCCGTTCAGCAGCTCTCCGGCCTCCGGGTCGACCACTACCTGGGCGTCGACCTGGCCCGGCTGCCCGGGATGATCGACGCCCTCGGCGGCGTGCCGGTCTGTGTCATCCCGTCCGCGGCCACCGACGCTGCCGCCAGCCCGCTCCCCGACGGGCTGTCGCAGCTCACCGGTGACGCCGCCACCGGCTATCTGCAGCCCGGTGACACGGGGTCCGACGTCACGGGCGCCGCAGTCGCCGAGCGGGCGCAGCGGCTGCTGACCTCCACACTGCGGGCCGCGATGTCGATGGGCACGATCGCCGATCCGATGACGCTGACCCGTTTCCTCAACCGCGCCGCCGACGCGCTGACCGTCGACGAGCAGACGACGCTGGGCGACCTGCGGGTCCTGGCCGGCTCGCTGGGTGACCTCTCCGGCGACGCGGTCCAGCGCGCGGGGCTGCCGGTGGCCCAGGTCGGTTACGTCCCGGCCGGGACGGACCAGGCCTACGTCGTGCTCGACCGCACCGGGACGCGGAGCCTCTTCGACGCCATGATCGAGGGCAACCCGGTTCCGGAGGAGCTCACGACCGGCAGCGGCGAGCCCGCCGTGGACAGCACCGCCGAGGACCCCGCGGCCACGGCCGGAGACGGCGCCGCCCAGGAGGCGCCCGCCGCCACACCGACCGCCCCGGAGGGGCTGACCGTGCCGCCGGCCGCGGTCACCGTGGACGTCCTCAACGGCACCGGGACGACGGGGCTGGCCGGGACGGTCGCCGATCTGCTGCGCGGTCAGGGCTTCGCGGTCGGCACGGTCGGCAACGAGGCAGGGACGGTCAACGAGAGCGTCGTCCGGTACGGCCCGAACGCCCTCGAGCAGGCCCGCACGGTGGCCGCGGCGGTGCCGGGCTCGGTGCTGCAGCCGAGCGACTCGATCGGGGACGCCGTCCAGCTGGTCATCGGGCCCGGCTACTCGACCGTCGTCCCGGTGGAGATCGGAGCGCCAGTGCTCGTGGAGAGCCCGGCCACCACGGTCCCGGCGGAGCCGAGCGGCCCCGCGACGGTCACCTGCTGACGGGTCAGTTCAGCCGAAGCGGCCGGAGATGTAGTCCTCGGTGGACTTCTCGTCGGGGTTGCTGAAGATCTTCTCGGTCGGGTTGAACTCGACCAGGCGGCCGGGCTGCCCGACGCCGGCCAGGTTGAAGAAGCCCGTGGACTCGCTCACTCGGGCCGCCTGCTGCATGTTGTGCGTGACGATGACGATGGTGAAGCGCTCCTTCAACTCCGTCATCAGGTCCTCGATGGCGAGGGTGGAGATCGGGTCGAGAGCCGAGCACGGCTCGTCCATCAGCAGCACCTCGGGCTCCACGGCGATCGCCCGGGCGATGCACAGCCGCTGCTGCTGGCCGCCGGAGAGCCCGGAGCCCGGCCGGTTCAGGCGGTCCTTGACCTCGGTCCAGAGGTTGGCCCCGCGCAGTGAGCGCTCCACCAGGTCGTCGAGGTCCCTCTTCTTGACCTTGCGCGCGTTCAGCCGCAGACCCGCGGCCACGTTGTCGTAGATCGACATCGTCGGGAACGGGTTCGGCCGCTGGAACACCATGCCGATCTGCCGGCGCACGTCGACCGGGTCGACGTCGGCGCCGTAGAGGTCCTGGCCGTCGATGACGACCTTGCCCTCGACGCGGGCGCCCGGGATGACCTCGTGCATGCGGTTGAGCGACCGCAGGAACGTGGACTTCCCGCAGCCGGACGGCCCGATGAGGGCGGTGATGCTGCG
>JAOPUS010000090.1 GCA_025963345.1 Blastococcus sp.
CACGTCCGAGAGCGGCTTGCCGTCGACGAAGCAGGCCGAAGGAACCGGAACCATGGTGTCGCCGTGCGAGCCGAGGGTCAGAGTCTTCACCGACGACAACCGGACGCCGAGCTCCTCGGCCACGTTGTTGGTGAACCGGGCCGTGTCGAGCATGCCGGCCTGGCCCATGACCCGATTCTTCGGGAAGCCCGTGGCCAGCTGCGCCAGCGCGGTCATCTCGTCCAGCGGGTTGGAGACCACGATGACCACGGCGTCGGGCGAGGTGGCGGCGATGTTCTCCGCGACCTGACGCACGATCTTCGCGTTGGTCTCGATGAGGTCCATCCGGCTCATGCCCGGCTTCCGCGGGAGGCCGGCGGTGATCACGACGACGTCGGAACCCTCGGTCCCCTCGTAGGAGCCGCCGCCGACACCCACGATCTTGGTCTCGAATCCCTCGATGGGGCGCGACTGATTCATGTCCAGCGCGATGCCCTCAGGCTTGCCCTCGACGATGTCGGTGAGCACGACGGTCTCGAAGACGTCGTACTCGGCGAGACGGAGCGCGGTGGTGGAGCCGTAGAAACCGGCTCCGACGACGGTGACCTTGCCCTGGCGGGGCTTCTCTGCCATGGCCGCCAACCTATCGCTGAGAAGGCCACCGCGCCCGAGGGGGTCGCCCGGTTGCGTCAAGGGAAGGGGATCGTCAGCACGATCACGGTCAGGGCCAGACCGGTTCCGGCGAGCAGGACGACGTCCACCGGCCGGCTCCGGACGGCCAGGAACCCCACCCGCCGGACCGGAAGCAGGAGCCGCAGGACGGCGGCGCCCATCAGCGCCAGCCCGATGACGACGATCCCGCTGCGCCAGTGGTCGAACGCCACGACGAGCAGACCGACGCCGACCATCACCAGGACAGCGAGCAGCGGCAGCTGCCGGATCAGCCCCGCGAGGAAGGGCCGGCGGACGTAGAGCGGCGGCGAGGTCACGAGGTCAGGCCGGCAGGGACGCGGTCGCGGCGGCCCGCTCGGCGGCCAGGACGACGTTCTGCAGCAGCATCGCCCGGGTCATCGGGCCCACGCCGCCGGGGTTGGGCGCGACGTGGCCGGCCACCTCGACGACATCCAGGGCGACGTCCCCGGCGATCTTCCCGTCCACCCGGCTGACGCCGACGTCGAGGACGGCCGCACCTGGCTTGACCATCGAGGCGGTGATCAGCCCCGGGACACCGGCCGCGGCGACCACGATGTCGGCGGTCCGCACGTGGGCGGCCAGGTCCCGCGTGCCGGTGTGACACAGGGTCACGGTCGCGTTCTCCGAGCGGCGGGTCAGCAGCAGCCCCAGCGGCCGGCCCACGGTCACGCCACGGCCGATGACGACGACCTCGGCGCCGGCGATCGGGACGCCGAAGCGGCGGAGCAGCTCCACGATGCCGACCGGGGTGCACGGCAGCGGGCCGGGGACGTTGAGCACGAGGCGGCCGAGGTTGGTCGGGTGCAGCCCGTCGGCGTCCTTCTCGGGGTCCATCGCCTGGAGGACGGCGTACTCGTCGATGGGCCGCGGCAACGGCAACTGGACGATGTAGCCGGTGCACGAGGGGTCGGCGTTGAGCTCCTCGACGACGGCCAGGACGTCGGCCTCCGTCGCCGATGCCGGGAGCTCCCGCTGGATGCTGCCGATCCCGACCTGGGCGCAGTCCTTGTGCTTGGCGTTGACGTACCAGCGGCTGCCCGGGTCGTCCCCGACCAGCAGGGTGCCGAGCCCCGGGCGGTGACCGGCGGCGGTCAGCGCAGCCACCCGCTCGGTGAGTTCGCCGCGGATCGCTGCCGCAGTCGCCTTGCCGTCCAGGATCGTCGCGGGCACGACGGACAGTCTGCCCGAGCGTCGCCACGACCCGCGGCGCGGTCCTAGGCTTCTCGGCACGCAGGCTCCCGAGGCTGCAGACGGAGGTACGCAATGAGCGAGGTCACCCCACCCGGCGCGACGAACGGCCCGCAGGGCGCGACGGCCTACGGCGGAGCGGCGCGGCCGGCTGCCACCGCACCGCACTACTCCGACCGGCCGATCTCCTTCCGCGGGCCGGACAGCCTGGGCGGCCTGCTGCTGATCCTCGCGGGCGTCGCTGCCGGCGTGAGCCTGCTGCTCGACTGGCTGAAGAACGACGACGTCAGCGGCTGGGGTCTGGTGCGCAACGGCTTCGACGACCTCGGCGGCACCTTCAACAGCGGCCTCTGGCAGCCGCTGGCCATCGTCCTCGGCGGCGGCGTGCTGTTCGTGCTCGGCCTGCTGATGTGGTTCCCGGCGCGCTCGCACCGCTTCCTCGGCGCCCTCGCGTTCCTGGTGAGCCTCGCCGTGACCGCCGGCGTGCTCGTCCCGCTTGCCGACGCCGACTGGGACCTCGGCTTCTTCGGCCCGGGCTTCTGGTGCGGCATCGCCGTCGCCGTCCTCGGGCTCCTCGGCAGCCTGAAGGCCCTGTTCACCCGCCCGAAGCGATGACGGTGTCGTCTACCGGACGACACCGCTAGAACATGTGCGGTCCTCCGGACCGCCCCGCGGCCAGGTGCCGTCCCCCCGCTGAGCTGAGCCCTGTCGCCGCTCGATCGCGGACCCTCCGAGCCCCACTCCTCACGACGGTCGAGCTTCTCAGTCCGAGACGAGAGCGCCGTGCGCGCGGGCGAACTGCACCGCGTGCACCAGGTCGATCCGCACACCGGTGAGCTCGAAGCCGCGCCAGTTGACCTCGTCCATCGAGGCGCCACGCAGGTCGGCGCCGCGCAGCTTCGTCGACTGCAGCCGGGCCCGGTCGAGGTCGGCGCCGGTGAGGTCGCACTCCCGCAGATCGGCGTCGGTCAGGTCGGCCTCCCGGAAGCGCTGGCCGGAGAGGTCCAGCCCGGACAGGTCCGCGGCGCGCAGCGACGTGTAGCTCCAGTCGCTGCCGGTCGAGGTCATCGGCCGCACGTCGGCGCCGGGGAACTGCGAGCCGGTGAGCTTGCAGCCCTCCCACACGACGTCGAAGAGCTTCGCGCGGTCGAACCGGCAGGACAGGAACGCCGTCCCGAAGTGCCGGGCCCCGCCCATCCGCACCCCGGTGAGGACGCACTCCTCGAACACGCAGCGCCGGGTGACCAGCTCCTCCAGCCCGGCGTCGTCGAACCGGCACCGGGTGAACGTGACGCCGGAGAGCTCGGCACCCCACCAGTCGACGCGGGCGAAGTCCTCACCCTCGACCTCGG
>JAOPUS010000120.1 GCA_025963345.1 Blastococcus sp.
ACGTCGGTCGGGCGCTCGGACGCCGAGACGCTGCGCCGCGACGTCGTCCCCCTGCTCGTGGACGCGGCCGACCGGCTGAGTGCGTCCCTCGGTGCCGCCGAACGCGTCTCCTGATGCCGACAGCGAAGAATGACCGGTCCGTCACACAAGGTAGCGTCCGACACGACGGCGTCGTACCGGGATGGCACGATCGCGCGTGACACCGTGCCGGCCGGCGCTGTGAGCGCGGCACGGCCGCGGGAGCTGGACGGGGGTAGTGGACTGGACGGGCAGCTGGCGGAGCTGATCCCGGGTTCGCCCCGCACCGAGCTCCAGCGGGCGGTCCTCGAGCACGACTGGGCCGCGACGCCGCTCGGTGGCGAGGAGCACTGGTCGCCCACCCTCCGCACCGCCGTCAGCACCGCGCTGAACTCCCGGTTCGCGATGCTGCTCATGTGGGGGCCCCAGCTGGTCATGGTCTACAACGACGCCTACGCCCCGACGCTCGGTGAGCGGCATCCCTCTGCGCTTGGCCGGCGGGTACCCGACGTGTGGGGCGATGTCTGGACCGACATCAGGGCCATGATCGACGAGGTCCTCGCCGGCGGGGCGACCTATTTCGATGACCTCCCGCTGGTGACCAGCCGGAGCGGCTTCGACGAAGAGGTCTACTTCACCTTCTCCTACAGTCCGGTCGTCCAGCCCGGTGGCGAGGTCGTCGGGCTGCTCAACACCGTCGTGGAAACGACCCAGCGGGTGCTCGCCGCCCGCCGGATGGGGGTGCTGCAGCAGCTGGGCAGCCTGCCGCGCTCGGTGCACGGGAGCACGGCGGACGCCGTCGGTGCCGCGCTCCGGGTGCTGGCCGGGGCCCGCACCGACTGCCCGTTCGGTCTCGTCTACCTGGTGGGTGAGGACGGGGACGACGCCCGGCTCGTCGCCGGTCACGGCATCGGCATCGACGACGAGCTCGCGACCAGCGTCATCCCGGAGCAGGTGCGACAGGCGATCGCCACCGGGGAGGGCCAGACGGTGACCGGGCTGGCGCGCCTCCTGCCCGGGCTCTCTGGCGTCGGGGCGAGCCCGGCCGGTGAGGCCGACGTCCACACGGCCGTCGTCCTCCCGCTCACCGTCGCCGCCCAGGCCTCGCCGGTGGGAGCGGTGGTCCTCGGCACCAGCCCGCATCTGCAGCTGGACGAGGAGTACCGCACCTTCCTGTCGTTGGCCGCAGGGCAGGTCGCGGCCGCCGTCGCCGACGCGCAGGCCGTCGAGGGCGAGCGTCGTCGCGCCGAGGAGCGGGCGGAGCTCGAGCGCGCACGGGCCCAGTTCTTCACCGACGTCGCCGTGACCCTGCAGCGCGCCGTCCTCGGGCCGACGGTGCTGCCACGCGGCTTCGCCGTCCACTACGAGCCCGCGACCGGCACCCTCGAGGTCGGTGGCGACTGGTATGACGTCGTCGACCTGCCCGACGGCGGCTACGGGGTGGTCGTCGGGGATGTGGTCGGTCGCGGGCTGGCGGCGGCCGCGGTGATGGGGCAGCTCCGCAGTGCCGGACGGGCGCTGCTGCTGGAGAGCCGGTCGCCCGGTCACGTGTTGTCGGCCCTGGACCGGTTCGCGGCGCTGGTCCCCGGCGCCGCGGTCAGCACGGTCTTCTGCGCCGTCATCGACCCGCGCGACGGGACCCTCCGGTACAGCAGCGCCGGCCACCCGCCGGCGATCGTGGTGGACGCCGACGGCGCGGCCCGCTTCCTCGAGGCGGCCGGCTCACTGCCCCTCGCCGTCGACGTCGACCTGGAGCGTCCCGAGGCCGACGTCGTCCTGTCGCCGGGCTCGACGTTGCTGCTCTACACAGACGGCCTGATCGAGCGACGCGACCAGGTGCTCGACGAGGGCATGGCCCGCGCGGCCGCGGTGCTCGGCGAGGGACGGCACCTCGGCCCGATGGAGCTCGCCGACTTGCTCACCGAGAAGCTCCTGGACGACGCCCCGGATGACGACGTCGCCTTCCTCGTCTACCGCTGCGGCGGCTGACTCCGAAGGCGTCGAAGCGGTCTCTACGGCCGCTCCCGATCTTGACTGAATCCTTACGCCGAAATCCGGTCGTGGGCTCCGTCGAGCCATCCGCCGGCCGTAGCGTCGACTCCAGCAGTTCGGTGCCGAGGCCGGCCGGACGGGAGCGTAGGTGGTCACCCCAACGGATACGCGGGTGCCCGCACGCTCCGCGTCGTCGCTCCGCGACTGGCTGCTGCAGGGCCAGTCGCACAGGACCAGCCGGTTCCCCGGTCCGCACGCCCACCCCGCCGCGGCGCACCGCCAGCACCGGTGGTGGCAGGTCATGTGCCTCACCGGTGTCGACTACTTCTCCACCCTCGGCTACCAGCCGGGCATCGCCGCGCTCGCCGCGGGCCTCCTGTCGCCCATCGCGACCCTGGTCCTGATCGCGCTGACCCTGTTCGGGGCCCTGCCGGTCTACCGCCGCGTGGCTGAGGAGAGCCCCCGCGGCGAGGGGTCGATCGCGATGCTGGAACGGCACCTGTCGTTCTGGAAGGGCAAGGTCTTCGTCCTCGTCCTGCTCGGGTTCGCGGCCACCGACTTCGTGATCACGATGACGCTGTCGGCGGCGGACGCGACGGCGCACATCGTGGAGAACCCGCACGTGCCCTCCGTGCTGCACGGCCACCAGGTGGCCATCACGCTGGCGTTGCTGGCGCTACTCGGTGCCGTCTTCCTCAAGGGCTTCACCGAGGCCATCGGGGTGGCTGTCGCGCTGGTCGCCGCCTACCTGGCACTGAACGTCGTGGTCGTGGCCGTGGGCCTGTGGCAGGTCGCCACGTCCCCGGGGCTCGTCACCGACTGGGGCGCGGCGCTCACCGCCCAGCACGGCAGTCCCGTGGCGATGATCGCGGTCGCGCTGCTCGTCTTCCCGAAGCTGGCGCTCGGCCTCTCGGGCTTCGAGACCGGCGTCGCCGTCATGCCGCACGTGCAGGGCGACCCGGACGACACCGAGGAACGCCCGCTGGGCCGCATCAGAGGGACCAAGCGGCTCCTCACGACGGCGGCGCTCATCATGAGCGTCTTCCTGCTGACCTCCAGCGTGATCACGACGCTGCTGATCCCCCCGGCGGCGTTCCAGCCCGGCGGGGAGGCGAACGGCCGCGCGCTCGCCTACCTCGCCCACGCGCAACTCGGCAACGGCTTCGGCACGGCCTACGACGCCACGACGGTGGCAATCCTGTGGTTCGCCGGCGCATCGGCGATGGCTGGGCTGCTCAATCTCATCCCCCGCTACCTGCCGCGGTTCGGTATGGCGCCCGACTGGGCCCGAGCGGTCCGCCCGCTGGTCCTGGTCCTGACTGCGATCGCGTTCCTGATCACCTGGATCTTCCGCGCAGACGTGAACGCGCAGGGTGGTGCGTACGCCACCGGCGTCCTGGTGCTGATGTCCTCGGCCGCCGTCGCCGTCACGCTCTCCGCCAGGAGCGCCGGCCAGCGCCGGTCGACGATCGCCTTCGGCGTCATCGCGGCGATCCTGCTCTACACCACGGGGGCGAACGTCGTCGAACGTCCCGACGGCGTGAAGATCGGGGCCTGCTTCATCGCAGGGATCATCCTGGTCTCGCTGGTCTCCCGGCTGTCCCGCGCCCTGGAACTACGGGTCACCGACGTCCACCTGGATCCCCTCGCGGAACTGTTCATCCGCGACTGCGCGCGCCGCAAGGTCCGTCTGGTGGCCAACGAGCCCGACAGCAGGGATCCGGCCGAGTACCGGGAGAAGCTCTGGCAGATCAAGGCCGATCACGACCTGCCCGACGACGACATCGTCTTCGTCGAGGTCACCGTGCGCGACCCGTCGGACTTCGAGACCGAACTGGACGTGCACGCCGAGGTGGTGCACGACCGCTATCGGGTGCTGACGGTGCAGGGCGCGTCCGTGCCAAACGCGCTTGCGGCGCTGCTGCTCCACGTCCGCGACGTGACCGGCTGTGTGCCGCACATCTACTTCGAGTGGACCGAGGGCAACCCGCTGGCCAACATCCTCCGCTTCCTCTTCTTCGGGGTCGGCGAAGTGGCGCCGGTGACCCGGGAGGTGCTGCGGGAGGCCGAACCGGACCGCGCCCGCCGACCCCGGGTGCACGTCGGTTGACCCGCTCGGTCAGGGGGTGAAGCGGTACCCCATCCCGGGCTCGGTCTGCAGGTACCGCGGGCGGGCCGGGTCCGGTTCCAGCTTCCGGCGCAGCTGGGCCATGTAGACGCGCAGGTAGTGCGTCTCCTTCTCGTACGCCGGACCCCAGACCGACTGCAGCAGTTGTCGTTGCCCGATCAGCCGGCCCGGTGCGCGGACGAGTTCGGACAGCAGCGCCCACTCGGTCGGCGTGAGCCGCACGACGGCGCCGTCGACGGTGACCCGCTTGGCCACCAGATCGATGGTCATGTGCTCGGTGCGCACGACGGGCTCATCCGCCTCGCCGAGCCCGCGTCGGAGGAGCGCGCGCAGGCGAGCGAGCAGCTCGCCCATGTCGAACGGCTTGGACACGTAGTCGTCCGCCCCGGCGTCCAACGCGGCTATCTTGTCGTGGCTGTCGACGCGTGCCGAGAGCACCAGGACCGGCCCGGTGAACCATGGGCGCAGCCCGGCGAGCACCTCGGTGCCGTCCAGGTCGGGGAGGCCGAGGTCGAGGATCACCAGGTCGGGGTGCTCCTCGGCAGCCTCGTGCAGCGCCGTCCGTCCGTCGGCCGCGTTCACCACCTCGTACCCGGCGGCGCGCAGGGTGATCCGGAGGGCGCGGGACAGCTGCGGGTCGTCGTCGACCACGAGCACTCTGCTCACGGCGCCGGCGGCTCCTGCGCCGCAGCTGCGGCGCCGACCGAGTGCAGGGACACGACCATCGTCAGACCCCCGCCCGGCGTGTCCTCTGTAGTCAGGGCGCCGCCCATCGCCTCGGTCAGACCCCGGGCGACCGCGAGACCGAGGCCCACCCCCTGGCCGGACGGCGTGTCGCCGAGGCGCTGGAACGGCTCGAACACGCGCTCGCGATCGACGGACGGCACCCCCGGCCCGCGATCGGTGACCCGGAGCTCCACCTGGCCGTCGAGAGCGCCCGCGGTGAGCGTGACCGGTCCGGTCGGCGCGTGATGCACGGCATTGCCCACGAGGTTGGCCACGACCCGCTCCAGCAGCCCGGGGTCGGCGAGCGCGGCTGGGACGTCGGACGGCCAGGCGAGGTCCACGCGGCTGCGCTCGGGCGCCTCCAGCCAGTTCAGTGCCCGGTGCACCACGGCGGGGATGTCGGAGGGGACGAGCGCGGGACTGACCGCTCCGGCCTGCAGCCGGCTCATGTCGAGCAGGTTGTCCACCAACCCGCCGAGCCGGTCCGCCGACTCGTCGATCGTGGTGACGAGCTCGGAGCGGTCGGTGTCGCTCAACGCGAGGTCATCGGAGCGCAGCGCCGAGGAGGCGGCCTTGATCCCCGCCAGCGGGGTACGCAGATCGTGGCTGACGGCGGCGAGCAGGGCGGTGCGCATGCTGTTGCCGGCCGCCAGCCGGTCGGCCTCCGCCGCCTGGGCCGCCAGCCGGCCCCGCTGCAGCGCGACGGCGGCCTGTTCGGCGAAGGCGACGAGCACCCGTCGGTCGCCGGCCGGCAGGGTGCGGCCGGACAGTCGCAGTACCAGGGTGTCGGTGACGGCGACGTCGTCGGGATCCTCCTCGGTCCCGGCCGGGTCGGCCTGGCCGCACGTGCCGACGACGCGCTCGCCGTCGGCCGTGTGTTCGATCATCGACACGGCACGCAGCCCGAAGGCTTCACGGATCTGCTCCAGCAGGCTCGGCAGCCCGCGGTCGCCGGCCAGCACGGCCCGGGACAGCGACGCGAGCATCGCCGTCTCGGCCTGGGAGCGGGCGGCAACCGTGGCCCGATGGGCCGAACGGTCCACGACGGTGGCCACCGTGACCGCCACGACCAGCCCGCCGAGGAGCGCGACGACGTCGTCGATCCGGGTGACCGTCAGCTGCCCGGTCGGCTGGGTGAAGAACCAGTTCTCAGCCAGGCTGCCGAGCACCGCGGCGGCCAGCGCCGGCCCGAGCCCGCCGACGAGTGCGACGGCCAGGACCAGGAGCAGGAAGGCCATCAGGACGACGGACAGCGAGACTGTCGCGCCGGCCGCCAGGCACAGCGCGGTCACGACCGGCACGCCCACCACGGCGAGCAGGAAGCCCAACCATCGGCGGCGGGCCGTGAGCGCCCCGGTCAGCGGAGGCAGTCGCCACCCCCGCGAACCCGCCGCTGGATGGGTGACGATGTGCACGTCGATCTCACCGGAGTAGGCGATGACCTGCCCACCGATTCCGCCCCGCACCGCGCGGGCCCACCGCGAGCGGCGGCTCGAGCCGAGCACCAGCTGCGTCGCGTCCACACTGCGGGCGAACTCCAGCAGCGCCGTGGCGATGTCGTCGCCGACGACCTGGTGGTAGCTCCCGCCCAGATTCTCGACCAGATCCCGCTGGGTGCGCATCGCGGCGGGTGAGGCGCCGGTCAGCCCGTCGGACGCGAGCACATGGACGGCGAGCAGGTCGCCGTTGCCGGACCGCTGAGCCACCCGCGACGCCCGGCGGATCAGCGTCTCGCCCTCCGAGCCCCCGGTCAGCGCGACCACCACGCGTTCCCGCGCTTCCCAGACGTGGTCGATGTGATGTTCGGCCTTGTACCGCCGCAGCCCCTCGTCGACGCGATCGGCCAGCCAGAGCAGTGCCAGTTCACGCAGCGCGGTCAGGTTGCCGACCCGGAAGTAGTTGCCCATTGCCGCGTCGACGCGGTCCAGCGGATAGACGTTGCCGTGCGCCATGCGCCGCCGCAGCGCCTCCGGCGTCATGTCCACGAGTTCGATCTGGTCGGCCCGCCGCACGACGGCGTCGGGCACCGTCTCCTGCTGGGTGATGCCGGTGATCTGCTCGACGACGTCGTTGAGGCTCTCGAGGTGCTGGATGTTGACCGTGGTCAGCACGTTGATCCCGGCCCGGAGGATCTCCTCGACGTCCTGCCATCGTTTCGCGTTCCGCGACCCGGGCACGTTCGTGTGCGCCAACTCGTCGATGACGACGACCTCCGGATGCCGGGCCAGCACCGCCTCGACGTCGAGCTCGGACAGGGTCACATCGCGGTGTGTGACCTGGCGCCGGGGGAGGACCTGGAGGCCCTCCAGTTGCTCAGCGGTCCGACGCCGTCCGTGTGTCTCGACCAGCCCCACCGCGACGTCCGTGCCCCGCGACGCCCGCCGGTGCGCCTCGCCGAGCAGGCCGAAGGTCTTCCCGACGCCGGGGGCGGCGCCCAGGTAGATGCGCAGCGTTCCGCGGGCCACGCGGCCCATGATCGTCCCCGATCGGCCGCAGGGGGGTCGATCCCGGCGTCAAGGTCCCGTCAGGAAGGTTCGCTGTGGCGCGGTCGGCTTCCGGCGGGTCGAGGGCACGTCGGTAGGCGCGGTCGACGAAGCGGTAGAGCAGCCAGGCGGTCACGAGGAAGCCGGCCAACTGGAGAAGAGCGGCGGTCATGCCTCCATGAGGCCTCGGCGGAGATCCCGGTCGCCAGTGTCTTGACGGGATCCCGACGGGGCCGGCCCGGTCCTTGACGCCTTCCTGACCGTGTCCATGGAGCCATCCGTGCGCGCCTCTGCCTCATTCGTGCTGGCGGGTACGGCGCGATGCCGGTCGGCCGTAAGCAGCGATGGCTGCTGCCCCTGACGACACGCGCCCCTTTCCTTCGCGAGTCTCGGCGCAGCACGCGCCGCCACGCCGACACCCGAGGTGCCAGATGGGACAAGTGCACGAGAAGCGGTTGCAGGTGGCGAGCCCCGTCAGGACGCCGTCAAGAAGGCCGATCAGCGGCGTCAGGGGTGCGTCAAGGCGCCACGTCCGGAGCGCCGGCAGCCCTAGCGTCGCCACCCGGCGCGGACGACGAGGGATCGTCCGCCGGACCGGATCGGATCGGTGTGCGGCGTGACCGACGTGGTGTTCGTGGTGTTGACGCTGATCGTCTTCGGACTCCTGGCGCTCGCGGCGCGCGGGGTGGAGAAGCTGTGAGCTCCCTCTGGGACGTGGTCGGGCTGGTGGTCGCCGTCGTCCTGGTCCTGTACCTGCTCGCCTCCCTGCTCTTCCCGGATCGGTTCTGATGAGCGCGGCGGCCGCCGGCTGGCTGCAGTTGGGCCTGCTGGTACTGGCGCTGGCGGTCGCACACAAGCCGATGGGTGACTACCTGGCGCGGGTGTTCACCACGGCGAAGCACTGGCGGGTGGAGAAGCTGGTCTACCGCGCGGTCGGGGTGGATGCCGAGAGCGAGCAGCGCTGGCCGACGTACCTGCGCAGCGTCCTGGCGTTCTCGGCGGTCGGCGTGCTGCTGCTCTACCTCCTGCAGCGCGTGCAGTCGCTGCTCCCGCTGGGCAACGGCATGGCTGCGGTCGAGCAGAGCTCGGCGTGGAACACCGCGGTCAGCTTCGTGACCAACACGAACTGGCAGGGCTACAGCGGCGAGTCGACGCTGGGCAACCTGGTGCAGATGGCCGGGCTGGCGGTGCAGAACTTCGTCTCCGCCGCGGTCGGCATCGCCGTCGCGATCGCCCTGGTGCGCGGCTTCGCCCGCACGACGACCGACCGGCTGGGCAACTTCTGGGTCGACCTGACGCGCACGGTGACCCGCGTGCTGGTGCCGATCTCCGTCGTCGGCGCGCTGGTGCTCGTGCTGGGCGGGGTGGTGCAGAACCTGTCCGCGGGCACCGACGCGCACACTCTCGCGGGCGTGACCCAGTTCGTCCCCGGTGGGCCGGTCGCCTCGCAGGAGGTCATCAAGGAGCTGGGCACCAATGGCGGCGGCTTCTACAACGCGAACTCCGCGCACCCGTTCGAGGGGCCGACGGCCTGGGTCTCGCTGTTCCAGGTCTTCCTCATGCTGCTCGTCCCGTTCGCCCTGCCGCGCACGTTCGGCCGGATGGTCGGGGACAAGCGGCAGGGCTTCGCGATCCTGGGGGTCATGGCGGCGCTGGCCACGGTCTCGGTGGCGCTGCTGAGCTGGTTCCAGGCCCGTGCCGGGGGCGCGGCGATCCAACTGGCCGGGGCCGCGACGGAGGGCCAGGAGGTCCGCTTCGGCGGTCCGCTGTCGGCGTTGTTCGCCGACGCGACCACGCTCACCTCGACCGGCGCGGTGAACGCGATGCACGACAGCTTCACGCCACTGGGCGGCGGCGTGGCGATCGTCAACATGATGCTCGGCGAGGTGGCACCCGGCGGCGTCGGCTCCGGCCTCTACGGAATGCTCGTGCTCGCGATCATCACCGTCTTCGTCGCCGGCCTCATGGTCGGACGGACGCCGGAGTATCTCGGCAAGAGGCTCGGCCGGCGGGAGATGACCCTCTCCTCCCTGTACATCCTCACCACTCCGGCGATCGTGCTGATCGGCACCGGCATCGCCATGGCGCTCCCCGCGGGCCGCGACTCGATGCTCAACTCCGGACCGCACGGACTCTCCGAGGTGCTCTACGCCTTCACCTCGGCCGCCAACAACAACGGCTCCGCCTTCGCGGGCCTGTCCGCGAACACGCACTTCTCCAACGTGGCGCTCGGGCTGGCGATGGCCTTCGGCCGGTTCCTGCCGATCGTGTTCGTCCTGGCGCTCGCCGGACGGCTCGGGGCACAGGGCCGCAGGCCGGTCACCGTCGGCACGTTCCCGACCCACCGCCCGCTGTTCGTCGGTCTGTTGTTCGCCGTCGTCCTGGTCGTCGTCGGGCTCACCTACTTCCCGGCGCTGTCGCTGGGACCGCTCGCTGAAGGGCTCTAGATCGTGACCACCCTGGCCGGGCCTCCCGTCGTCTCCGCCCGGAACCTGCTCACCCCCGGCCAGGTGGGCCCGGCCCTGGTCGAGTCCCTGAAGAAGCTTGGCCCCCGTGCGCAGCTGCACCAGCCGGTCATCTTCGTGGTCTGGGTCGGCTCCGTCTTCTCCACCGTCCTGGCCATCGCCGAGCCGACGCTGTTCGGCTGGCTGATCGCCGGCTGGCTGTGGCTCACCGTGCTGTTCGCCAACTTCGCCGAGGCCGTGGCCGAGGGCCGCGGCAAGGCGCAGGCCGCCGCACTGCGCAATGCCCGGACCACGGCGGTCGCCCACCTGATCGACGGCCGCGAGGTGCCCGCCGCGACACTCCAGCCGGGCGACAAGGTCGAGGTCGCCGCCGGCCAGGTCATCCCGGGCGACGGCGACGTGATCGAGGGCATCGCGAGCGTCGACGAGTCGGCGATCACCGGTGAATCGGCCCCGGTCATCCGTGAGTCCGGCGGCGACCGCTCGGCGGTCACCGGCGGGACCACCGTGCTGTCCGACCGGATCGTCGTCCAGATCACCAGCAAGCCGGGGGAGACCTTCATCGACCGGATGATCGCGCTGGTCGAGGGCGCCTCCCGGCAGAAGACGCCGAACGAGATCGCGCTGAACATCCTCCTCAGCTCGCTCACCATCGTCTTCCTGCTCGCCGTGGTGACACTGCAGCCGCTGGCGATCTACTCCGGTGCCGAGCAGCCGATCGCGGTGCTCATCGCGCTCGTCGTCTGCCTGATCCCGACGACGATCGGCGCCCTGCTCTCGGCCATCGGCATCGCCGGGATGGACCGGCTGGTGCAGCGCAACGTGCTCGCGATGAGCGGTCGGGCGGTCGAGGCCGCCGGTGACGTGAACACTCTGCTGCTGGACAAGACCGGCACGATCACGCTCGGCAACCGGCAGGCGGTCGAGTTCATGGCCGTCGGCGGCGCCGAACAGAAGGACGTGGCGGACGCCGCTCAGCTCGCCTCACTCGCCGACGAGACCCCGGAGGGCCGCAGCGTGGTGGTCCTGGCCAAGACGGAGTTCGGCCTGCGGGAGCGCTCGGACCTGCCCGGTGCGCGGTTCGTCCCGTTCACCGCCCAGACCCGGATGAGTGGAGTGGACCTGCCCGACGGGCGCCAGTTGCGCAAGGGCGCGGCCGGGGCCGTGCTCGCCTGGGTGCGCGCATGCGGGGGACATGTTCCCCGCGAGGTCCCTCAGCTCGTCGACGGCATCGCGGGCTCCGGCGGGACGCCGCTCGTGCTCGCCTCCCTGGACAACGGCACGGCCCGCGTGCTCGGTGTGATCCACCTCAAGGACGTCGTCAAGCAGGGCATGAGCGAGCGGTTCGACGCACTGCGCCGCATGGGCATCCGAACGATCATGATCACCGGCGACAACGAGCGCACCGCCCGTGCGATCGCCGGCGAAGCCGGGGTGGACGACGTCCTGGCCGAGGCCACGCCGGAGGACAAGCTCGCCCTGATCCGCCGCGAGCAAGAGGGCGGCCGGCTGGTGGCCATGACCGGCGACGGCACCAACGACGCGCCCGCCCTCGCCCAGGCCGACGTCGGGGTGGCCATGAACACCGGGACGTCGGCCGCCAAGGAGGCGGGCAACATGGTCGACCTCGACTCCAACCCGACGAAGCTCATCGAGATCGTCGAGATCGGCAAGCAGCTGCTGATCACCCGGGGCTCGCTGACCACGTTCTCCATCGCCAACGACATCGCGAAGTACTTCGCGATCCTGCCGGCGATGTTCGCCGGCGTCTTCCCGGCGCTGGACAGGCTCAACATCATGCGGCTGGCCTCGCCGGAGTCGGCAATCCTGTCCGCCGTCATCTTCAACGCGCTGATCATCGTCGCGCTCGTGCCGCTCGCCCTCCGCGGCGTCCGGTACACGCCGGCCTCGGCATCCGCGATGTTGCGGCGCAACCTGCTCGTCTACGGCGTCGGTGGCGTGATCCTGCCGTTCGTCGGGATCAAGGTCATCGACCTGCTCGTCAGCCTTCTCCCCGGGATCGCGTGATGTCTGCTCCTGTCTCCGTCGCCGGCCGTCAGATCTGGGCCGCCGTGCGCGCCATGCTCGTCGCCACCCTGGCGCTGGGGCTTCTCTATCCCCTCGTCGTCACGGGGATCGCCCAGCTCGTGGCGCCCGGCCGGGCCGACGGCTCCCTCGTGCACGACGGCGGGACGGTGGTCGGCTCCTCGCTCATCGGCCAGAGCTTCACCGGCAGCGACGGCAACCCGCTGCCGCAGTACTTCCAGCCGCGGCCCTCGGCGTCGGACTACGACGGCAAGGCGTCGGGCGGGTCGAACCTCGGGCCGAATTCCCCGGAGCTCGCCGACCTGATCGCGCAGCGCCGGGCCGAGGTCGCGGCGTTCAACGGCGTGCCACCCGCCGACGTGCCTCCCGACGCCGTCACGGCGTCGGCCTCCGGCCTCGATCCGGGCATCTCCCCGGCGTACGCCGCGATCCAGGTGGCTCGTGTCGCCGCGGCGAGGCACGTCCCCCCGGCCGACGTGAGCCGACTGGTCGCCGCGGCGACCGTGGGCCGCGACCTCGGCTTCATCGGCGCGCCGTACGTGAACGCGGTTGAACTCAACCTCGCCCTCGACCGGGAGCTGCCGTGAGGGCGACGGTCGAGGGGACGGGGCTCCTGGCCTCCGTCCGGCATCCGCCCCAGGGTCTGACCGGTCGCCGCCGCACCGGACGTCCACCGTCGCGACGACCGCCGTCACCAGGGTGTGCATCTGCAGGTTCGTGAAGGCGGTGTCCAGCGCGGTCAGCGCTGCCGCCGGG
>JAOPUS010000126.1 GCA_025963345.1 Blastococcus sp.
CTCCGACCCCAACGGTGCCCCGCCCGCTGAGACGTGCCTGAACGTTCGCTGTGCACTTCCGGCATGAGCGCGTCGGCCGGTGGAACCCCGTCGTCCGGACACCCGTTCGTGCCGGCCCGCCACAGTCACGACATCCGCAGCTTCCGGCCGGCGCCGATGTCCGCAGTCAGCGCACCGTCGAGCGTGTCCTCATCGGCGAGCTCACCCGGCCCGACCGCGGTGAATTCGCCGACGAGGGCTGCGAGCAGGAGTACGACTCCGGCCGCCTGGACCCACAGGGCGGTGCCGAAGACCACGGCGACGGCGCCCAGGACGAAGGTCAGGGCTGAGGCTCCCGCCAGGCGCCGGCGCGCCGCGCCCGAGGGACGGCGGGCCGTGCCGACCGCGGGCGACGATCGAGGCACCCGCTCGAAGTGGCCGTGCAGCACGAGCCAGAACAGCAGCCCGAGGCACGGAGCGACCACGACGAACCCCGCGATGACCGCGACCGTGGTGCCGATCAGCGCGCTGCGCGGAGCGGCCGCATGCGCCACGGTGAGTCCGGGCAGCAGCTGCGGGGACTGGGCCAGCGCCCAGCCCGCGACCAGGGCCGCGATGGCGAGTGCCGCGGCGTACCTGGCCAGCGCTGCCCGTCGCCGGAGAACGAGGCCCAGCGCCACGAGGCCGGCTAGTGCCGACACGACGACCGCTGCCCGTCCGTCGCCGTGCAGGAGACCCGTGTACAGGTTGGGCGCGTCGCGCCGGGCCACGAACGGTCCCGCGAGGGCTACGGCCCCGGCGAGCAGTCCCGACACGAGTGCCCGCCGTCGGAAGGCGCGGCTCATCTCCCAGTCGGCCTGCCGGTCGGCGCTCGCGGTCAACTGGACGGCAGCGAGGAACGCCCCGACGAGGACGGCCAGGACCCCGACCAGCACCGACGTCGGGTTGAGCCACGTCAGGTAGCCGCCCGGCTGGTCCCCTACCGGTACCCGGCCGGACGCGATGGCGCCGACGGCCGCACCGAGCGCGAAGGGGGTCAGTACGGAGGACAGGCCGAACAGGGTGGTGATCTCGCGATGGTCCTCCGGCCCACGGGTCGCCCCGTGCATCGCGTACGTCGTCCCCCGGAGCACGATGCCGATCCCAGCGATGAACAACGGGACGACGAGGGTGCTGGCGATGTCGCCGAAGGCCCCGGGGTAGCAGGTCCACATGATCGTCAGGACTGCGATGAGCCAGACATGATTGGCCTCCCAGATCGGCCCGATCGCCTCGTACACGTACGTCCGGATCCGAGCTGCCCGGGGGCCCCGGCCGGCCAGCAACTGCCACACCCCGGTACCGAGGTCGGCGCCGCCGAGGAGCGTGTACAGGGTGAGCTCGATCAGCACGAACACCATCGGCAGCACCTGCAGGAGGGTCATCGGACGCCCATTCCCGTCGTGGCGTCAGGCGTCGGCCGCGGGAGGAGATCCGGCAGCGGCCGGCCGGCGAGTCTGCGCAGCAGCCAGACGACAGCGAGGGCCACGCCGAGGTAGGTCAGCGCCAGTACGCCGTAACCCACCGGGATCTCGCGCGCCCCCGTCACCGCCTCATCGGTTCGCATCACCCCGTAGACCACCCAGGGCTGACGGCCGACCTCCGTGGTGACCCATCCGGCGATCAATGCGACGACCGACGCCGGTCCGGCCACGGCCAGCGCCTGGTAGAACCAGTCCGAGCGCGGCAGCCGGCCGGTCCGGAACCGCAGGAACAGGAAGACGACGGCGAGCAGCGCGAGCGCCGAACCGATGCCGACCATGCTCTGGAAGGCGATCCGGACGACGTTGACCGGTGGCAGGTCGGTACCCGGGAAGGAGTCCAGCCCGCGGACCGTCGCGTCCGGGTTGTGATACGCCAGCAGCGACAGCAATTTCGGGATCGCGATCCCGAAGCGCACCTGACCGTCGGTGTACCAGCCGAGCAGGTGCTCCGGCGCACCGGCGGTGGTGGCTCCCAATCCCTCCAGTGAGGCGAGCTTGACCGGCTGGTCGGCCGCGACCGTGCGCGCCGCCCAGTCGCCGATCACGAGCTGCGCCGGTGCTGCTACAGCCGCTGCCGTCACGGGCACCGCGAGTGCGACCCGGTGGTAGCGGGTCCACCTTCCGCGCAACCGGCCCACGGCGTAGCAACCGGCGAGCACGAAGCCGGCGACCATGAACGCCGCCAGATACATGTGCACGAACTCGTGTGCCAGGAAGCCGTTGGCAAACAGCGCCGTCACCGGGTTGACGTCGACCACCCGGCCGTCCCGGACGCTGAAACCTGATGGGTGCTGCATCCAGGCGTTGACCGCGATCACGGTGAAGGACCCGGTCACACCGGTGATCACGATCGGGACGCCGCTGGCGAGGTGCCGGCGCGGCGACAGCCGGTCCCAGCCGTAGGCGTAGATGCCGATGAAGATCGCTTCCAGGAAGAACGAGAAGCCCTCGATGGCGAACCCGAGACCGAACACCGAGCCGAACGTTGCCGTGAACCCGGGCCACAGCAGGCCCATCTCGAAACTGAGGATCGTCCCGGTGACCACCCCCACCGCGAACAGCGCCACCAGGATCCGGCTCCAGCGTTGCGCCACGGCCCGGTAGACGACGTCGCCTGTACGGAGGTAGCGCCACTCGAGGAACAGGATCATCGCCGGGAACGCCATGCCGAAGCAGACCAGCGGGATGTGCACCACGAACGACAGTGCCTGCATCTGGCGGGCCTGATCCAGGTACGCCTGGTCCACCGCGGTCAGTCCGATGCCGCCCATCAGTTCCCGCCCCGAGGTCGTTCCGGCGTCCGTCGACTCATCTGTCGCTCCTCGCGGTCGGCACTGACTGCGCTTGCCGGCCCGAATCGGTGTCGACTCACGGCGCGGGTGCGGCCGGCGCGGCCACCGGGACGTCCAGCGTGACCTGTCCGGCGCTGCTGAACTCGAACGTGACGGGAACGAGCTCGGTCGCCGGGAGGGGGAAGTAGGCGTCCGTCAGCTGCAGCCGGACGACGCCGTTCACGGCGTCGACCTGCCCCTCCGCCGGGATCTCGATGCCCTGAGGGCTGGCCACTCCGTCGGCGTCGAGCATCTGGACCGATCCGGCCGCAGGCGTGCTCACGTTCACCAGCTGTTCGGCGCTCTCCGCATCGTTGGTGAACTCAGCGCGGAGTGGGGCCGACTCGCCGGCCATGACGGTTCCACCGGACTCGATGAAGACGACGTCGAGCCCAATGGTCCCCACGTCACCGTGGGCGGAGGCGACGTCCGGCACCCCGGGGGTGACTGCCGCGTCCTGGCCCGCGCTGCAGGCCGACAGACCGAGGAGAATGGCCAGGCCCGTCCCGCCCAGGCCGAGGAGCGACCGGCGTCGGCGGCCGGCCTTCCCGTGGCCGCGTGGCCGGCCGAACCGTCCTACGGGGGCGACGGCGACCTTGTTCATGACCGACCTCCTGCGACAGTGGTCCGCGAGGCATGCGTTGCTCCAGAGCGGACCGCGTTCGAGCATCACGGCAGCGGCATCCGCACGTCGTCCGGGCCAGCGCCCATCCGAGCCCGCAGCCAGCCCGGGTCCCGGCTACCGGGCAGCCGGAACAGGCGCCTGGCGACCTGAGGCGGGAACCCGCCCCCCGGCTGGCCGGAACCCGGAAGTGGTGGTGACCCCGACGACGGGCGGCGTCGCCGTGACGAGGCTGACCATGACCGGCCGCCGGCGTTCGGACGGTGACGTCCCGGGAGGTGACTGCGGTGAGTTCCGGGACGGCGGGACGCTCGTGATGAACCCGGCTGCCCTCGCCTTCTCCGTCGTCATCCTGGTCGCTGCGCTGCTCAGCGCGTTGACCGTGCCGCGCCGGATGCCACCGGCAGTGGTCGCTGTGGCCCGGGCCGTTCTCCTGACCTCGGTCGGCGCGGTCGGCTGGTCGGACGCCGGGTCCGCGGTGCGGCAGATCGCTCCCACCGTCGGGTTCCTCGTCCTCGTGCTGCTGTTGGGCCACATCGCCGATCGAGAGGGGTGTTCACCTGGGCTGCGGCGGTGACCGCGAACCGGGCGGGGCGGTCCTCGCGCCTGCTCTCCCGGGTCGTCGTCCTCGCGGCGGTGGTGACGGCCGTGCTCAGTCTCGACGCGACCGTCGTCCTGTTGGTCCCGGTCGTGCTGGCGATCGCGACCCGGCTGCAGGTACCGCACCGGCCGTACAGCTACGCCGCAGGCCACCTCGCCAATTCGGCGTTCCTGCTGCTGCCGGTGTCCAACCTGACCAACCTGCTCGCGTTCGCCGTCACCGGCCTGTCGTTCCTGCACTTCACCGGGTTGCTGCTGGCCCCGTGGCTGGTGGCGATCAGCGTCGAGTACCTGCTGCTGCGCTGATTCTTCCGTGCTGATCTCGCCGCGCCCGGAGGCGGCGCACCCGCCGACGCCCCCGCCCCTCCCCTGCCGGCCCTGGTCCTCGGCGGGCTCACCCTCGTCGGGTGCGGGTTCGCCTCCGCGTGGGGCTGCTCCCCGATGTGGCCCGCCGCGCTGGGCGTCGCCATCCTCGCCGTCCGACAACTCGTCGCCCGCACCACGGCGTGGACCGTCTCGTCGCCACGATCCTTCCGGAGGGCCACGGTTGGGCCGCTCTGCTGGCCGTGGCCTGCATCGCCGCGGTCGCGGCCAACCTGCCCGCCACCCTCACCCTGCTTCCCGTTGCCGCCGCCACCGGACCGGCCACCGCGCTGGCTCTGCTCATCGGCGTGAACATCGGCCCCAACCTCACGTGCATCGGCTCCCTGGCCAACCTGCTGTGGCGGCGCGCCCTGAACGGTGCTGCGCCGAGCGCCCGGCACTTCAGCGCCCTCGGCGCGGCCACCGCCCCGCTCACCCTGGTCGCCGGCACCACCGCACTGTGGGCGGTGCTGCAGGTCTGATGACCGGACGTGACGGCCTGCCGAGCGCCCTGTCGGCCTGGATCACGCCGCGGGCAGGTCGAGGTGTGCGCCAGTCGACGGGTTGCGCTGGCCGGTATCGCGGATGGCCACTGGCCGGGGTGCGCGTGGCGCCGCGGCGAGAAGATGCTGGTTCCGGCCCCCGGCCGGAGCATCAGGTCGGCGGCACTCGACGAGTGCCCCCTTCACGCTGAGGTGAGGCGCCTGGTTGTGCGCAACGGCGTGGCTGCCGAACCGGCTCTGGTCTGCCGTTCACCGGGTGTGGACAAGAGTGTCCCGGCGCCTCACGCGGATTCGCCGCCACCGGCCCATGACCCATCACCGCACCGTCACAACGGAGGTTGTGTTATGCCCGCGAATCCGCGCCACGTGTCTCTCGAGCCGGCCGCCCAGGCCTTTGTCGAGGCCACCGCCAACCCGCCTTTCCTGTACCAACTGCCTGTCGAGGAGGGCCGCAAGGCCGTCGACGACGTGCAGAGCAGCGAGATCTTCAAGCCCGAGGTGCAGGAGGAGTGGGTCACCGTCGACAGCGGACCGACCGGGTCGGTGCGGGTGCGCATCGTCCGGCCGCCGAACGTCGACGGCGTCCTGCCGGTCATCGTGTACGTCCACGGCGCCGGCTGGGTCTTCGGCGACGCGCACACCCACGACCGCCTGGTCCGGGACCTGGCCCTCGGCGCGCACGCCGCGGTCGTCTTCCCCGAGTACGACCGCTCCCCCGAGGCCCGCTACCCGGTGGCCATCGAGCAGTCCTACGCCGTCGCGACCTGGGTGGCGAAGGAGGGTGCGGCGCACGCGCTCGACGCCACCCGGATGGCCGTGGCCGGCGACTCTGTCGGCGGCAACATGGCCGCGGCGCTGACGCTGCTCGCCAAGCAGCGCCGCGACGTGTCCTTCGTACAGCAGGTGCTCTTCTACCCGGTGACCAACGCCGCGTTCGACACCGGCTCCTACGAGCAGTTCGCCGAGGGGTACTTCCTCGCTCGCGAGGGCATGCGGTGGTTCTGGGACCAGTACACGAACGACGAGGCCGACCGCGCCCAGATCACCGCGTCCCCGCTGCGCGCCACTCTGGAGCAGCTCGCCGGCCTGCCCCCCGCGCTGGTCATCACCGGCGAGGCGGACGTGCTGCGCGACGAGGGTGAGGCGTACGCCGCGAAGCTGCGCGCGGCCGGCGTCCCGACGACCGCGGTGCGCTACGGCGGGATCATCCACGACTTCGTCATGCTCAACCCGCTGCACGAGACCAACGCCGCGAAGGGCGCGATCGCGCAGGCCACCGCCGTTCTGCGGACCGCGCTGCACGAGACCCCTCGCTGACGCGTCGGGCTGGCCGGCATCTCGGAGCAGGGCGTGCAGATCGCCTTCTGCCATCGTCGGCGTGCCTCCGAGCCCCCCGGCCAGCAGGTGACGAAGGGTTCCGGCTGGCCGGAGGCGCGAAGTGGCGCTCACCGTGGCGACGTGCGGCCGCGTCCCGCAGCAGAATCTGTGGCACGAAACGGTTCGGAGACCCGAGACGCAGCCGGCCTTCGATCGAGCCCGACACCCCGCACGTCGAGCACGTCATGGACGCCTCGTCGTGCCCGTGCTGTCGCGCAACTGAGCTGCCTGACCCGCTGACGAGGGCTTCCATGTCATCCACCCAGGCCTCCGCGCGGCTGGACGCCGACCAGACCGGGTCGACCGCTGGGACCCAGCAGGTGAGGCACCGCTGGTGGGTGCTGGCCGTCATCGGCCTCGCGCAGCTCATGGTCGTGCTCGACGCCACGATCGTGAACATCGCGCTGCCCTCCGCCCAGGGGGCGCTGCACTTCAAC
>JAOPUS010000128.1 GCA_025963345.1 Blastococcus sp.
GGTGCGAGACGACGTCGGTGCCCCAGTGGTGATAGCCCTTGAGGATCACCTCGGTGTCGCTGTGGGAGAAGAAGCGGTAGCCGTGGCCCTCCAGCTCGGCCCGCAGCTCCTGGTAGTCGTAGATGCAGCCGTTGAAGACCGCCGTCAGCCCCAGCTCGTTGTCGACCATGGGTTGGGACCCGCAGGTGGACAGGTCGATGACCGACAGCCGGCGGTGGCCGAACGCCACCCGGCCGTTGCTCCAGGACCCCTGCCCGTCCGGGCCGCGGGGCACGAGGGCCTGGACCATCCGCGCGACGGCGGTCGTGTCGGCCAGGGATCCGTCGAAGGTGATCTCGCCGCAGAGGCCGCACATGCAGACTGATCTAACCCGTGCCGGAAGAGCCCCGCGATGCGAAGGCGGCCGTGCGTGGCGTAGTTCACGCCACCGAAACGTCAGCCCGGCCGCAGGGCGTCGAGCACCTCCACCGCGTCCCGGCTGATGCCTTGCACCCACGGTGTTCCACGTGGAACCGGGGCCGACGTCCCCTCAGGCAGCCACCCGGCGTCGCTACCGTTCCGGCATCGGGGCCGCGCCTACCTGGGTCCTCATGGAGTTCGTCGCGCTCATGCGTTTCCGTCCCTCCGTTCCCGCCGCCGAGCGCGATGCGGCGCTGATGCGGCCGGCGGCGTGGCAGTACCCGGACGGGGTCACGATGATCGCCGAGTACTGGCCCGTGTCGGGGGAGTACCAGGTCGTCACCGTGTTCGCCGCGGAGACGATCGCCCCGATCATGGAGATCGAATTCGAATGGAACGACGCCCTCGACATCTCCGTGTACCCGGCGGTCACCGCCGAGGAAGGGCTACGGGTGGGCCCCGAGGTCTTCCGCCGTCTGCCCCGGATGCAGCAGTCCGGCTGATCGGGGCGCCACCGCGTCGCCGGTCGGTCAGCCCGTCGTGAGCCGCTCCACCGCCGCGACGACGTCCACCAGGCCGGTGCCCTTGTCGTAGGACGTCGGGTAGCCGCCGGCGCTCGTGTACGCCGCACCGTCGGTGTAGCGGTAGGCGGTGCCCTTCAGCGCGGCCTCGATCTCCGCCGGCGTCGCCGCGGGGTCGGCCTGGAAGAGCTGAGCCACGATCCCGGCGATGTGCGGCGCAGCCATCGACGTCCCGCTGATGGTGTTGAAGGTGCCGATGTCCAGCGGCCCCGGGCCGTTCTTCGGCGCCAGGCCCGTCGAGCAGATCGGCAGGTACAGGCGGCAGGAGGAATTGATGTCCTCACCGGGCGCGGAGAGGTCCGGCCAGGTGGAGGGGTCCGTGGCGTCGCCGCGCGAGGAGTAGGTGCTGACGACACCGTCGCGGGTGCCGGTCGCCTGGTCGTAGTAGGAGGCGACGGAGAGAATGCCGCCGGTCGGGTCCTGGCCGGGCGGGTTGGTGACCGACGCGGAGCCGTCCCCACCGTCGTTACCGGCCGCCCACACGGTCACCACACCGTCGGCCGCCAGGGCGCGCTGCAGCTTCACGGTCGCCGAGTTCGGGTCGAACGAGCCGCCGCCGGTCGGGCCGTAGGAGTTGTTGGTGACCTTGATCGGCGGGCAGGTGCTGGCCGGAACGCCCGCGCCGCACGGGTGGTCGTGGTTCTCCAGCACCCAGTTCAGCGCCGAGTCCGCGCCGACGATCAGCAGCACCGCGCCGGTCGAGATGGACACCAGGCTCGCGCCGGGAGCCGCACCCTGCAGCTGCGTGCCGTCGGACAGCGTGGTCGGCCGGCCGGCGACGATTCCGTTCACGTGCGTGCCGTGCCCGCCGCCGGAGATGGTGTCGGTGTCGAGGAAGCCAGGCACCGGGAGCACGCAGTCCGTGCGCTGCGTCGACTCGTCCAGGCAGACGCTCTTCAGGCTGGCCACCACTGCACTGCCGCCGTCGGCGTTCTGTAGGTACGGGTGGGTCGGGTCGACGCCGGAGTCGATCACGGCGACGGAGACGCCCCTGCCGTCCAGCGCCTGGCCGTTCGCACCGGTCAGCGTCGACACGGCCTCGGCCCCGCGGGTCGCGGTGTTGGAGGTCTCGTCGAGGAATGCGATGGGGCTGTTGCCCTCGAGATAGGTGACGCCCGGCTGCGATCGCGCCGACCGGATCTGGGCGGGCGTGCCGGAGGCGACGGCAACGCCGATCCGCTCGAACTCGGTGACCAGCCGCATCCCGGTGGCGGCGACCGCGGCGTGGGCGGCGGCGATGTCCGTCCCGTGCACCAGCACCGTCGTCGGGGTGGCTGCTGACAGGGTGCCGAGCTGCCCGGCCAGGAAGTCCTGGACCGGCGCGAGCGAGGGGGTGGCGTGGGCGGGAGTGGCGATCAGGGCGCCGATGACGACCGCGCCGCTCACCGCCCCCAGGCTTCGGCGGAACGACCGGCTCGCACTCGGGCTCATTGCACTCCTCGGAGGATCACGACCGCAGGGTCGGAACTGTGTGCGCTGTCTCAACGAGGGATCACCGGGGGAGTTACTGGTCCGTAACGGGGCGCGTTCGGCCGATACGGGTTACCGAGGGCCGCCCGCGGGCAGGAGCCCGTCATGCGTACACGGACATTGGGTGACCTGACCGTCCCGGCCGAGGGGCTGGGCTGCATGGGGATGAGCGAGTTCTACGGCACCGGCGACCAGCAGGAGGCCGAACGGACCATCCAGCGCGCCCTCGACCTCGGCATCACCTTCCTCGACACCGCCGACATGTACGGCCCGTTCACCAACGAACGACTCGTCGGGCAGGCCATCGCCGGCCGCCGCGACGAGGTCGTCCTCGCCACCAAGTTCGGCAACGAGCGCGGCGAGGACGGCTCCTTCCGCGGCGTCAACGGCAAGCCGGACTACGTCCGGAAGGCCTGTGACGCCTCTCTGAGCCGGCTGGGCGTCGACGTGATCGACCTCTACTACCAGCACCGCGTGGACACCACGGTTCCTGTCGAGGACACGTGGGGGGCGCTCAAGGAGCTCGTCGACGCCGGGAAGATCCGGTATGCCGGCATCTCCGAGGCCGCCCCGGAGACGATCCGCCGGGCCCACGCAGTGCAGCCGGTGACCGCGGTGCAGACGGAGTACTCGCTGTGGACCCGCGATCCCGAGGACGACGGGGTGCTCGCCACCTGCGCCGAGCTCGGCATCGGTTTCGTGGCCTACTCACCGATCGGCCGGGGCTTCCTCTCCGGTCAGATCCGCAGCGTCGACGACCTCGCGGCCAACGACTTCCGGCGGCGCAACCCGCGCTTCCAGGGGGAGGCGTTCGAACAGAACCTGCGGCTGGTCGACCGGGTGCGGGAGATCGCCGATGAGAAGGGCGTCACGGCGAGCCAGCTGGCCCTCGCGTGGGTGATGGCGCAGAGCGACCGGCCCGGCAATCCGGCCGTCGTCCCGATCCCGGGCACGAAGCGGGTGGCCTACCTGGAGGAGAACGCCGCCGCCGTCGACATCGAGCTGACCGACGACGACCTCCGCCGGCTCGACGAGGCGGCTCCCGTCGGCGCGGCCGTCGGCGACCGCTATCCGGACATGTCCAGCGTCCACCGCTGACCGACATCCGCCGCGATCATGAAGCGGGCGGGGCGACACGCGGGCAGCCGACGGCGCGTCGCCACCGGGACTTCATGATCGTCGGGGAGCACGGGGAACGGGTCGGTGCCGGGCCGGTGCCGTCCAGGTACGAGGATGGGCGCGTGCCGACCGTCGCCGACCAGTCACCCGCCCCGACGGACAGCTGCCGGTGACGGCGTTCCTGGTGGGCGCGATCACGGCGGTCGCGGTGCTGCTCGCGGTCCTGGGCGTCGCCTCGACGCTCGCGCGGCGGCGGATCGGGCTGCTGCACCTGGGCGTCGCGGGCGTGCTGGAGGTGCTCCTGCTGGTCCAGGCAGCCGTCGCCGGGATCGCGATGCTCGGCGGCGACACCCCGGCGGACACCGCGACGTTCCTCGGCTACCTGGGCGGCATCGTGCTGGTTCCGGTCGCCGGTGGGCTGTGGGCGCGGTCGGAGCAGACCCGGTGGGCCGGGACGGTCATGGCGGTCGCTGCCGCAGTCGTCGGTGTCATGGCGTGGCGACTCCTCCAGTTGTGGGAGGCGGCCCGTGCCTGAGAAGCGCACGGGTGAGGACCGGGCCCTGGGGGCCCCCGCGGTCGAGGGCGGCGGGGGTTCGCCGGGCGGCAGCGGCGCCGGACGGGTGCTGGTCGCCGTCTACGGCACCTTCGCCCTGGCCGCCGGGGCCCGGGCGGGCGTCCAGCTCGGCACCCGCTTCTCCGAGGCGCCGGTGGCCTACCTGCTGTCGGCCTTCGCGGCAGTCGTCTACATCGTGGCCACGGTCGGCCTGGTCCGCGGTGGACGAGGTGGGCGACGAACGGCGCTGGCCGCGATCAGCGTCGAACTGGTCGGCGTCCTCGTCGTCGGCACGCTCTCCCTGACCGACCGCGCCGCGTTCCCCGACGAGACGGTCTGGTCCGCCTACGGCCGCGGCTACTACTTCGTGCCGCTCGTCCTGCCCGTCCTCGGGCTGCTACTGCTCCGGCGCACGGGTCAGAAGTCGCCGCCGCCGAAGTCGCCCCCGCCGAAGTCCCCGCCGCCGTAGCCGTTGTCGGCCCCGCCGGAGAAGTCGGCGCCCGGGTCGCCGCCGTAGTCGCCGCCGTCCGCCTGGGCGCCGTCCTGATACCCCTCGTCGCCGCCGCCGAAGAGGCCGCCGTCCCCCGCCCCGGAGTCGAAGAGGGCGTCGGCGACGGCCGTGCCGATGACCAGGCCGCCGATCGTGCCCAGCAAACTGCCGCCGATCATGCTGCCCATGCCGGGCCCGCCGTACCCACCGCCATAACCCCTGCGGCCATACCCCTGGCCGTACCCCTGGCCGTACCCGCCGCCGGCCCCGTATCCCGGGCCGTAACCGCCGAGTGCCCGTTCCAGCGTCCCGGGCTGCCGCATCTCGGCGCGGGTGGCCACCCGTGCCAGGGTCTCCGGGTCGTCGGTCCGCGGCCGCTCGCCGGCCGGGACGGCGGCGGCGAGCTGGGCGAGCACCTGCTGACGCTGATCGGGGGTCAGCTGGGCGAAGGCCTCGGCGTGCGCCTGCTCGATCTGCTCGGGCCGGGCGGTCCGCAGCAGGTACCGGTAGCGGGCGACGGCCTGCTCGTCCGGCAACTGCTCGTTGCGGCCGCCGCCCGGGTACTGGGGTTGCCGGTACTGGCGGGCGTCCTGCGGGTGGTCCCGGCGGCCGAACAGCCGATCGAGCAGTCCCATGACGGTTCCTCTCCCAGAGCCTGCGCACTGCCGGTCCACTCCCGGTGACGAACAGGCCGGCATCTGGGTTCCCCGGAACAGGACCGTCCACACCGCCGCACGGCCATCCGCGTCGGCGCTGGTCAGACGTGAGCCATCGCATGAATAGATCGGTGGGGCACGGTTAAATATGGGTCGTGCCGTCCGAGCGCGATCGCCCCGACACTCTCCCGCCCCGTGGGCTCGAGTCTGCCGCCGAGCTTGCCGGTGGCGGCGGAGCCGTCGCCACGGCCACCAGGGATGCCGACCACGGGCTCGGTCAGCAGGCCGGCATCGTCACCGCTGCCAGCGCCGCGGTCTCCGGTCATGGCGGCCGGACGGGGGCGCACGCGACCCTGCCGGGCGTCCTGGCGGACGTGCCGGTGGCCGTCGTCGTCATCGACCAGAAGTCCAGCTCGGTCATCTACGCCAACACCGCCGCCGTCGAACTGGCCGGCAACGTGCGCCTCCCCGTCGATGCCGATGCCTGGGGCGCCGCGGCCGGTCTCACCGATCTCTCCGGGAGGCCGCTGGCGAGCAGCAGCGGCCCGCTGTCCACCGTCGCGCGGGGCCGGCCGATCACCGGCGAGGCCGTGCGCCTCTCGCCCGGTACGAGCACGGAGCGCCTCCGTGCCGACGCAGACGACGGCGATACCGACCAACTGCTCTGGGTCACCGGCTTCCCCCTGTCGCAGGTCGACAGCACCGAGCAGCTCGCCCTCGTCGTGTTCCTGCAGCTGGACCCGCTGGAGGAGACCGCCGACCCGGAGGCCTACCTCCAGGCACTGCGGGAACGCGCAGTCATCGCCACCGACATCACGTTCACCATCACCGACCCGCGGGAGCCGGACAACCCGCTGGTGTGGGTCAACCCGTCGTTCACGCGGATCACCGGCTACGAGGCCGACGAGGTCGTCGGGCGCAACTGCCGCTTCCTGCAGGGGCCCGCGACCGACCCCGCCGCCCTGGCCGATCTCCGCAGCGCGCTGGACGAGCGGCGCACGGTGACCACGACGCTGCTCAACTACCGCAAGGACGGCTCCCCCTTCTGGAACCAGCTGTCGGTCAGCCCGGTCTTCGACGGCGCGGGCACGCTCGTGAGCTTCGTCGGCGTGCAGACCGACGTCACCGAGCGCGTGCGGGTGGAGCGGGAGCGGGAGTCCGCCTTCGCCGCCGAGCAGGCCGCACGGCGGGAGGCCGAGCTGGCGCGCTCCATCGCCGAGCAGGCCCGGTCCGACGCCGAAAGGGCACAGTCCGACGCCGAGCGCGCGCAGGGCCGGCTCGCGTTGATGGCCGAGGCGACGAGCACGCTGATCGCGACGCTGGACATGACCGAACTGCTCGACCGGCTGGCCACGCTCTGCGTCCCCCGGCTCGCCGACTGGGTCTTCCTGACCCTGGTCGACCAGTACGGCGAGGTGCGGGAGACGGCGTCCCGCCACCGCGACGGCCGGCAGGCCGAGCTCCAGGAGTTCAGCACCCTGCACGCCCGGCACCTGCCGCCCTCGTCCCCGAGCCGGCGCAGCATCGCCACCTCCCGCTCGGTCCTGGTCGACGACCTGTCGCCCGAGGTCCGGGAGCAGCTGATCCTGCATCCGGGAGCGCGGGAGGCCTTCGAGAGGCTGGGCGGCACGTCCGCGCTGACCGTGCCCATGGTCGCCCGACGGCGGACGCTGGGCGCCCTCGCACTGGTCATGTCGTCACCGGACCGGACGTTCAGTCGGGACGACGTCGAGCTCGCCGAAGACCTTGCCGCGCGCGCCGCGCTCGCCATGGACAACGTCCGGCTCTACCAGCAGGAACACACCGTCGCCGACACCCTGCAGCGGTCCCTGCTGCCGGAGCTGCCGGAGGTCGCCGGCATCGAGTCGGCCGCCCATTACGTCAGCGCCTCGTCCGCCGCCGACGTCGGCGGTGACTTCTACGACCTGCTGGACCTCCCGGACGGGTCCGTCGGCATCGCGGTTGGGGACGTCGTCGGCCACGACGTCGCGGCCGCGGCGGCCATGGGACACCTGCGCGGCGTGCTGCGAGCCGTCGTGTGGGAGGCCGACGACGCCGACCCGGGCGCCGTGCTGGCCCGGGTGGACCGGCTGGTCCAGGGGCTGCGGGTGGCCTCACTCGCGACGATGGTCTGGGTCCGGGCCGTGCGGCCGGTCCGGACGGGCGCGCCCTGGCGGGTGCACATCGCCAACGCCGGGCACCCGCCGATGCTGCTGCGCTCACCCGGTGGGGCGGTGCGGATTCTCGGCGAGGTGACCGGCCTGCTCGTGGGGGTCGACCACTCCACGCACCGGGAGACGCTGGTCCTCGACGTGCCCAGCGGGTCCACGCTGATCGCCTACACCGACGGGCTGATCGAGCGGCCGGGCCGGGACATGGACGAGGGCATCCACGAGCTCTGCGAGCGGGTGGCCACCGCCCCCGTGGACGCAGGCCCCCGCGAGCTCTGCGACGCAGCGGTCAGCGGGGCCCTCGACCACCGGGACGACGTCGCACTGATCGCCGTCCGCTTCGGCTGACGGAGCCCCACAACGCCGGTCTCAGACCTCGCTGCGGCGCAGCAGGCCGTAGGCCCCACGGTGGAACAGCAGCGGACGGCGGTCCGGATCGGCGCCGAGGTCCAGCACGCGGGCCACCACGATGCTGTGGTCCCCGCCGTCGTACTCGGCCCACAGCTCGCCGTCGATCCAGGCGACGACGCCGTCGAGGACCGGTGACCCGTGGGCGCTGGGCAACCAGGGGACCCCGGCGAACTTGTCCGCCCCCGAGCGGGCGAAGTTCTGGGAGACGTCGTCCTGGCCCTCGGCCAGCACGTTCACGCAGAACCGGCCGATCGCGCGCAGCTTCGGCCAGGTCCGCGACGTCCGCGCCGGGGCGAAGGCGACCAGGGGCGGGTCGAGCGACAGCGAGCTGAACGACTGGCAGGTGAACCCCGCCGGCCCGTCCTCGGTGACCGCCGTGACGACCGTGACCCCGGAGGCGAAGTGGCCCAGCACCTCGCGCATGACCTGCGGGTCGACGATCCGGGGGACGTCGGGAGAGCCGGTCATGCGCGGGCAGCAGCGGAGCGGGGGACCGACCGCCCGCCGGCGCGGTAGAGCGAACTGGGCAGTTCGTGGCCGACGGTCTGCTCGGTGACCCGGGCGGCGGCGAGGACGGCGTCGAGGTCCAGTCCGGTCCGCACGCCGGAGTCCTCCAGCATGTAGACCAGCTCCTCCGTGGCGATGTTGCCGCTGGCGCCGGGGGCGAACGGGCAGCCGCCGAGGCCGCCGATCGAGGAGTCCAGCTGGGTCACCCCCGCCTGGATGGCGGCCAGCGCGTTGGCCTGCCCGGTGCCGCGCGTGTTGTGGAAGTGCACGCCCACCGGGACGCCCGGGCACGCCCGGCGGACGGCGTCGAGCAGCTGCACCACCCGGAGCGGGGTGGTCGTGCCGATCGTGTCGCCCAGGCACAGCTGGTCGGCGCCGGCGGTGACCGCGGCCCGCGCCACGTCCACGGTGCGGGTGATCGGCGTGCGACCGTCGAACGGGCAGTCCCAGGCGGTGGCGATGATGACCTCGAGCGAGCCGCCTGCGCCGTGGGCGAGTCGGACGATCTCGCCGACCGCGTTCACGGCCTCGGCGGTGGAGCGGCCCGCGTTGGCGTGGCTGTGCCCGTCGGAGGCGGACACGACGTACTCGAGGTTCGCCACGCCGGCATCGACGGCCCGCACCGCGCCCCGGGCGTTGGCGACCAGGGCCGACCACAGCACCCCGCCCCAGCGGGACAGCTCGGCGGCGACCTGGTCGGCGTCGGCGAGCGCGGGCACGGCCTTCGGCGACACGAAGGATGTCGCCTCGATCCGCCGGACGCCGGTGGCCACGAGGGCCTCCAGCATCTCCAGCTTGGCCTCCAGCGGAACGGGTGCCTCCAGCTGCAGCCCGTCGCGCATCCCGACCTCGCGGACGTCGACCGTCGTCGGCAGCACCAGGTCGAACTCGTTCACGCGCGCCTCCTCGTCGGCCGGGTCCATCATCCTGCACCCCTCGGCCGTTCCCCCGATGAGGCGACCCGGAGCGGTTCCGGGACTTCCGGTGGCGGGATCTGGGTTCCTGTCACGGAGGATGAACGTGACAGGCACGCAGTGGGCACAAGGGGGAGGTGAGGACGTGATCGAGATGGTCGGTGCACCGCCCCCGGCGGACCGGCGGAGTGCCTTCGCCAACGCACCGATGGGGGTCGCCCTGACCACCCCGGACGGCGTGCTGGTCGACAGCAACCCCGCCCTCTGCCTGATGGTCGGCCGGACGACCGAGGAGCTCTACGGCCGATCGGTCCTCGACCTCGTCCTCCCCGAGGGCGTCGCGGCCGCGCGCGAGGCGCACCAGTCCCTGGTGGCCGCACCCACCCGCCCCATGCGGCACGAGACAAGGCTGCTGCGGGCCGACGGCACCGACGTCCCTGTGCAGGTCACGGCATCGCGGGTCGAGGCGACGCCGGACGGCCAGCCCGCCCACCTGGTGATGATCGTCGAGGACATCACCGAGCGGAAGGCGCTCGAGGCCCAGCTGGTCCACCGCTCGCTGCACGACCCGCTGACCGGGCTGCCCAACCGCCTGCTGTTCCAGGACCGGCTCTGGCATGCGCTGGAGCGGGGCCGCCGCGAGAACACCCCGACCTGCGTGCTGATCACCGACCTCGACGGCTTCAAGGCGATCAACGACGAACTCGGTCACCCGATGGGCGACCTGGTGCTGGTGACCTTTGCCGAGCGGCTCCGCTCGGTGCTCCGGGCCAGCGACACGGCTGCCCGCCTGGGCGGCGACGAGTTCAGCATCGTCTGCGAGAACACCGAGCCGGCGGACGCCGAAGTCCTCGCCGATCGGCTGCGTGCCTCGGTGATCGAGCCGCTGCCCCTCAGCGGGACGACGGTGTCGATCGGCCTCAGCATCGGGATCGGCGCGGTGGCCGGGGGCCTAGAGCCCGGCGATGTCTACGACCGCGTCGTCCGCGAGGCCGACGACGCCATGTACGCCGACAAGTTGCGGCGCCGCCGGCTCCGCTGACCGACCGTCAGCAGCAGGGCGAACCCGACGAAGAACGCCAGCCCGACGAGCTCGTCGCCCGCAGCTCCAGCATGCCGGCGACCAGTGCGACCACTCGGACGGCGATCGACGCCACGGCCGACCGAACGGGATCCCCGCCGAGCGGCGCCGCAGGATCTCCGTCGCACCGGTGATCAGGCCAGCACGCCGGCCAGGAGCACCAGGGAGAACACGGTCGTCAGGCCGACGGTCACGAACCCGAGCACGCCCGCGGCCGTGGCCTGTCCCGGATGTAGCGGGCCGCAGGGCTCAACCGGGCGGCGGACCGTACTGCTGCTGCCCGTAGCCGTTCACGCCGGTCAGTGTGCCGCCGCGACCGGCTCCCGGTCCGCAGCGACGGGCGCCGTGTCACCCAACCGGGCGCCCTCGACGTCCAGGTCCGGCAGGATCCGGTCCAGCCAGCGGGGCAGCCACCAGGCCGACCGGCCCAGCAGCGCGAGAACCGCGGGCACCAGCGTCATCCGGACCAGGAATGCGTCCACCAGGATGCCCACGGCCAGGCCGAAGGCGATGGCCTTCACGATGACGTCCTCGATGGTCACGAAGCTGGCGAAGACCGCGAACATGATCAGCGCGGCGGCGACCACCACGCGCGCCGCGTGCCGCGCCCCGGTGACCACGGCGTCGCGCGGGGCGGCTCCGTGCACGTACTCCTCGCGCATCCGGGAGACCAGGAAGACCTCGTAGTCCATGGCGAGGCCGAACAGCACCGCCATGAGGATGACCGGCAGGAAGCTGATCACCGGGCCGGTGGCCGGGACGCCGAGCAGGTCGCTCAGCCAGCCCCACTGGAACACCGCCACGACGGCACCGAACGAGGCGCCGACCGACAGCAGGAAGCCGGCCGCTGCCTTGATCGGCACGAGGATCGAGCGGAACACCAACAGCAGCAGGATCAGCGCCAGCCCGACCACGACCAGCGCGAAGGGCAGCAGCGCGTCGCCGAGCCGGTCGGAGACGTCGATGGCGACCGCGGTCTGTCCGGTGACCGCGATGTCCGTGCCGGTCCGCTGCTCGAGCCCGGGCGCCAGGTCGCGGATGTCGCCGACGAGCGCGTTCGTCGCCTCCTCCTGCGGCCCGCTCTCCGGGATCACGGTGACGAGGGCGGTCGTGCCGCCGGGCAGCAGGGACGGCGCGGCGTAGGCGACGTCGTCCAGACCCCCGGTGATCTCGCCGGACGTTCCGGAGGGCGCGCCACCGAGCGTGGCCGCGATCGCGCCGGCGGTCTGCTCGGCCGTCGCCGGGTCGAGGTTCTGCACCAGGACGACGAGCGGGCCGTTGAGGCCGGGCCCGAAGTTGTCCGAGATCAGGTCGTAGGCCTGCCGCTGCGTGGTGTCGGGCGCGGCGGTGGAGTTGTCGGGCAGGGCCAGCCGCAGTTGCGGCGCCGGGATCGCGAGGACGACGAGCCCGGCGAGGACGACCAGCACCGTCAGCAGCGGCCGGCGGGTGACCAGCCGGGTCCAGCGGGCGCCCATCGAGCCGCCCGCTCCCGTGGTCTCGCGGGCGTCGGCCTGCTCCCGCCGGGCCGACCGGGAGCCGGGCTTGGGGGCGAGCCGCTGCCCGGCGAAGCCGAGCAGCGCGGGCAGCAGGGTGAGGGCGACGAGGACGGCGACCAGCACGGTCCCTGCGGCACCCACGCCCATGACCGTGAGGAACGGGATACCGACGACGGCGAGGCCCGAGAGGGCGATGACGACGGTCAGACCCGCGAAGACGACAGCGGAGCCGGCGGTGCCGGTGGCCCGGGCCGCCGATTCCTCGGGGTCCATGCCGTTGGCCAGCTGTGTGCGGTGCCGGGACAGGATGAACAGCGAGTAGTCGATCCCCACCGCGAGGCCGATCATCAGCGCCAGCGTGGGGGCGGTCGAGGACAGCGTGACCACGTTGGACGTGAGCAGCAGCCCACCCATCCCGACGCCGATGCCGACGATCGCCGTCAGCAGGTTCATCCCGGCGGCCAGCAGCGAACCGAAGGTCAAGACCAGCACGAGGACCGCGACGATCACGCCGACGAACTCGGTCGCCCCGATGGTCACGCCGGTGGAGCCGAAGACGTCCCCGCCGACGGCGACCTCGAGACCGGCGTCGCTCGCCGCCTCCGTCGAGGCCTGCAGGGCGTCGAGGCTGCCGCTGTCGAGCCGCTCGCGTTCCACGCCGAACCCGACGGTGGCCAGCGCCGCCTGCCCGTCGGGGCTCAGGGCCGAGCTGTCGAACGGGCTGACCACGGAGTCCACCTGGGGTGCCTGCCGGGCAGCGGCGACGACCTCCTCGATCGCCGCGGCGTAGGCCGGGTCCATCACCGTCGAGCCGTCGGGCGCGACGAAGACGATCTGCGCGCTTGCCCCGCCGGCGCCCGGCGACGCCGCGGCGAGCCTGTCGAGCGCGTCCTGCGACTCCGAGCCGGGGATGGTGAACCGGTCGTCGAAGGAGCTGCCGACCGTGATCAGCAGGGTCACGACCGTGCCGAGGACGGCCAGCCACGCCACCGAGACGAGACCGCGGTGGCGAAAGGAGGCGCGGCCGAGCCGCGCGAGGAAGGAGCTCATGGGAAGGGCGTTCTCCGGATCGGTGGGACGGCGCTCAGGACGTGACGGCGGAGCGCAGCAGAAGCAGCAGCGCGGTGCGTTCGAGGTCGGAGGTGAGGTCGGCGGCACGGTTGCCGCTCCGGTCGCCGGCGGAGACCTGTTGCAGGACGAGACCGCCGTGCATGGCCAGGAGGACGCAGGCGAGCTGGCCGGCCGGGACCACCAGGCGGAGACCTGCGCGGGCGGCGCCGCGCTCGATCAACTCGGCGAGCTGGGTCTGCAGGGCCGCCATGTGCTCACGCAGTGCGGCGGCGGCCTCGGGGTGCCGGCTGGCGTGCAGCTGGTACTCCGCGTGCACCAGGACCCAGGTCCGGTCGGCACGGAACGTGGAGAGACAGGCCTCGACGGCGGCGGTGACCGGGTCCGTCTCCTCCTCGATGCCGACGAGGAGCTGTTCGGCGCGGTCCAGCTCGCGCGCGGTCTCGCGGGCGAAGAGCGCCCCGAACAGCTCGTCCTTGGTGCGGAAGCTGGAGTAGAAGGCGCCGCGGGTGAAGCCGCCGCGGCTGCAGATGTCCTCGACGCTGGCCGCCGCGAAGCCGATCTCGGCGAACGTCTCGAGCGCCGCGTCCAGCAGCCGTTCCACGGTCTCCGCGCGGCGGCGCTTGGGGCGCGCCTCGCTCTCTTGGACGGTCACGATGCAGAACTGTATTGAATACGTCGGCGCATCCGATACAGGGGTGCATCGAGAATCGTGCGGCCACACCCCCAGGGCAGAAATGGCCATTTCTGCCCCGCCTGTGGACGGCGACAGCGAGCGAGGCCGGTCGGCGGGCATCCTCCCGCCGTGCCCCACGGTCCCCGCCTCCTGCCCGGTGTCTTCGTCGGCAGTCACGCCGTCGCGGCAGGCGCGCTGACCGAGAAGCAACTGCGCACACGGGGCTACCGACGGCTCGTCCAGGGCGTCTACGCCGATCCCGGCCTCGAGTTCGACCACCGTCTCCGCTGCCGGGGCGTCGCCCTCCTACTCCCTCCGGGCTTCGCCGTGGGGGGCCACTCCGCGGCCGGCTGGTACGGCGCTCCGTTCGCCGGCACTCCGGACCCGGTCACGGTTGTCGGTCCGGCCGATCGCGAGTGGAAGGGGCCCCGGGGTGTCCGCGTCCACCGCAGCAACCAACCGGTCGATATCGTCGTCGATGCTGATGACGTGCCCGTCACCTCGCCGATGCGCACCGCGTGGGACACGGTGGCCCTCGAGCCGCTGGGCACGGCGGTCGCGGCGCTGGACGCGATGGTCCGGGCTGGAACGGTCGACGTCACGGCCCTCGCCACCATGGCCGCGGACGGGACGGGCCGATGGGGGGTCTCGCGCGTCCGGCGAGCGGTGCCGCTGGTCGACCCGCGGGCCGAGTCGCCGCCGGAGTCACGAGTTCGCGTCGCTCTGACGCTGGCCGGACTGCAGCCCGTTCCTCAGCACGAAGTGCGCTGGGCCGGCAAGTTCGTCGCCCGTGTCGATCTCGCCTTTCCCGAGGCCCGTCTCGCAGTGGAGTACGAGGGCGCGCACCACTTCGAGGACGGCCAGATCATGCGGGACGACGACCGCTACGAACGGCTGCGCGCCGCCGGCTGGACCGTCATTCGGCTGAGCGCCGTCGACCTCCGGGACCTGGCCGGTGTCGTCGTCCGGGTCCGCGCCGCCCTCCTGGGGCAGAAATGGCCATTTCTGCCCTAACCGAGAGCCGCGGTGACGACGGCGCGGGCCTCCTCCTGCACCTGCGCCAGGTGCTCCGGCCCGCGGAAGGACTCGGCATAGACCTTGTAGACGTCCTCGGTGCCCGACGGCCGGGCGGCGAACCAGGCGTTCTCGGTGACGACCTTCAGGCCGCCGAGCGCAGCATCGTTGCCGGGGGCTCGGGTCAGCTTCGCGGTGATCGGCTCACCGGCCAGCTCGGTGGCGGTGACGGCCTCGGGGGAGAGCTTGCCCAGGGCCGCCTTCTCCTCGCGGGTCGCCGGGGCGTCGATCCGCGCGTAGGCCGACTCGCCGAAGTGGTCGGTCAGCTGCTTGTGCAGCTTCGAGGGGGACCGACCCGTCACGGCCTGGATCTCGCTGGCCAGCAGCGCCAGCAGGATGCCGTCCTTGTCCGTCGTCCAGACGCCGCCGTCGCGGCGCAGGAAGGAGGCACCGGCCGACTCCTCGCCACCGAAGCCGACCGACCCGTCGAGCAGACCAGGGACGAACCACTTGAACCCGACCGGCACCTCGATCAGCGTCCGGCCCAGATCGGCGACCACCCGGTCGATGAGCGAGCTCGACACCAGCGTCTTGCCGACGGCGGTGTTCTTCGCCCATCCCGGGCGGTGGCTGAGCAGGTAGGCGATCGCGACAGCAAGGAAGTGGTTGGGGTTCATCAGGCCGCCGTCGGGGGTGACGATGCCGTGCCGGTCGGCGTCTGCGTCGTTGCCGGTGGCGATCTGGAACTCGTCCTTGCGGCGGACCAGCGAGGCCATGGCCGACGGCGACGAGCAGTCCATCCGGATCTTGCCGTCCCAGTCCAGCGTCATGAACCGCCAGGTGGGGTCGACGACCGGGTTGACCACGGTGAGGTCGAGATCGTGCCGCTCGGCGATCGCCGCCCAGTAGTCGACGCTCGCGCCGCCGAGGGGGTCCGCGCCGATGCGGACGCCGGCATTCCGGATCGCGTCGAGATCGACCACATCGGGCAGGTCGTCGACGTAGGTGCCCATGAAGTCGTACGGGGCGGCGGCCGCGCGTGCCTGGTCGAGCGGCACCCGGCGGACGCCGCTGAGGCCCGCCCGCAGCAGGTCGTTGGCCCGCGCGGCGATCACACCGGTGGCGTCGGTGTCGGCCGGGCCGCCGGTCGGCGGGTTGTACTTGAAGCCGCCGTCCCGGGGCGGGTTGTGCGACGGGGTGACGACGATGCCGTCGGCGAGGCCGGTGGTCTTGCCCCGGTTCGCGGCGAGGATCGCGTGGCTCACCGCGGGGGTGGGGGTGTAGCGGTTCCCGGCGTCGACCAGGACGGTCACGTCGTTGGCGGCGAGCACCTCCAGCGCCGTGGCCCAGGCCGGCTCGGAGAGGCCATGGGTGTCGCGGCCGATGAACAGTGGCCCGTCGTACCCCTGCTCGGCGCGGTACTCGCAGATCGCCTGGGTCGTGGCCAGGATGTGCGCCTCGTTGAAGGCGCCGTCGAAGCTCGAGCCCCGGTGCCCGGAGGTGCCGAACACGACCTGCTGTGCGGGATCGCCCGGGTCGGGTTCGAGCGTGTAGTAGGCGGTGACGAGCGAGGCGACGTCGATCAGGTCACTGGACTGGGCCGGCTGTCCGGCACGTGCGTCGCTCATGGTGTCGATCTTGGCGCCATGAGCCAGGACGGCGCGACCCGTAGCAGCCCTACCGCTCGCCGATACCCACCCACGGACCGCGCGGCACACCGTGCAGGGACTCTGCTCCGGACGCCGTGACGACCATCAGTTCGCCGGTCTGCACGCCGGCACGGTGGTCGAGCGTCGTCACGTTGGGTTGCACGACCAGCGTCATGCCTTCCTCCAGCACGAGGTCGGGCAGGGGCCCGGCGGGGCGGCTCCGCGACCCGAGCACCGGCGGCAGGTAGCCACCGCCGAAGCCGTGCACGAGGTCGTCCACGATCGTGTACCCGGCGTCCTCGATGACGCCGGCGGCTGCCACGATCTCGGCGGGCGTGGTGCCCGGGCGCAGCACCGAACACACGGCATCGAACGCCGCGCCAGCGACGTCGTGCAGGTCCCGGTACATCGGGGTCAGTTCTGCTGCGGTGGTCATGGTGCGGAGCACCTGGCCCGAATAGCCCTGGAACGCGGCGCTGATCTCGGTGACCACGACGTCGCCGTCGCGCACCTCCCGCCCCGTGGTGTGCTGGGCGGGCGCCCCACGGTCCGGATCGGCCATCGAGGTGATGCCGAAGTAGTGGATGTGCGTGGTCCCCCCGAGCGGGACGTACGCGCGCTCGACGAGGTCCGACAGCTGGTGGTCGACAAGACCGGCGCGCAGGCCGTCGCGCAGTGCCAGCACCGCGAGGTCGGACAGGTGGGCACCGACACGGAGCCGGTCGAGCTCCTCCTCCGACTTGACCAGCCGCATCCTCGTGTACGCGGCGCCCATGCCGACGACCTCGCCGGCGGCCGCGGCAAGGCGGCCGTGCAGCCCGAAGGTGACGGGGCCCATGATCCCCACGCGCCGCTGGGCCGCCCCCCGGCGCGACAGTTCCTCGACGAGCGTGTCGGCCGTCGACGGACCGGTCCAGCGGACCTCGCAGTCCTCCGCGAGCTCGGTCGCCAGGGGCACGTGGTTGTGGAAGTCCACGAACAGGACGGCGTCGCCGGAGCGGAGGTCGACGACCAGCGCGGCCTCGCGGGTCACCGGCCAGCCGCACAGCCACGGGACGGCGCTGCCGGCACGGTCTGCCCCGTAGGCGATCACCAGGTCACACCCCTGCTCGGCCGCCGCCTGTACCAGCGCCTCCCGGCGTCGCGTCCGCTCGCCGTCGGAGAACCGCGGCCAGCCCTCGCGCAGCAGGGCGTCCACCCGGCCAGCTGTGCCGGTCGTGTCCAGGCTCATGAAGGCGCTCCTCGATCTCGGTGCCACGGCGGTCCGATGGTTCGGCCGATGCAGTCGGTTGCACGAACAAACACGGACATGACGGCCGTCCTGCGGTGCGTGCAGCCGTCCAGACCGGCAATCGTTTGCTGCTACCGTCCAGCCCGAACGGGCCCATGTCAAGCAGACATGGAGACGTGGCACCAGCACACAGCACCGGAGGGACCATCGTGGACGATCACGGAGCGAGCGCAGCCGGAGAACCCCTGGACAGCGCGACCGGACACGTGCACATCCATGATCCGGAAGCCCACGTGACCGCGGTCGAGACGGACTTCGAGTACTTCCGGCGCAAGCGCCTGGAGTCGCGGGTGCTGCACTTCCTGCGCCGCGGCATCATCACGTTCGCGGACCTGTTGCGCGCGGATGCCGAGCGCGAGGGGCCCGCGTGGGGCGAACGGGTCTGGCCGGACGCCGACGCGCCCATCCGCCACGTCGAGGACGAGCTGGACCGCCTCGTCCGGGGCATCGCCGCGGTCACCGTTCCGCACGCGGGGGCAGCGCCGGTCGCGATCGACGAGACACGCAAGGAGCGCGGCGACTACGACGAGTTCTTCCGCATCGCCACGCGAGGTCTGGGGCAGGGCACGCTGACGGAGCGGCTGGCCGCGGTCGATGCCGAGCTCACCGACGCGCACCGCCTCCTGGCCGCGTTCACGAACGCCCTGCTCGCGCGCGGCCGCGTCACCGAGGAGCAGATCCGGCAGCGGCGCGAGCAGCTGGAGACCGTCAGCCACCACAACGGCGCCCGGATCGTCGCGCGCGCCTGGCTCGACCCGGAGTTCAAGCAGCGCCTCCTGACGACAGGTCGCGCTGCCGTGCGGGAACTCGACATTCCCCCGGGCAAGCTGGGCCGGCTCGGGGTCGCGGAGAACACCGACGAGGTGCACAACATCGTCGTCTGCACGCTGTGCTCCTGCTATCCCCACGACCTGCTCGGCAATCCGGCGTGGTGGTACCGCACCGACGAGTACAAGCAGCGGATCGTCGCGCAACCGCGCGAGACGATCCGCGACATGTTCGGGCTCGAACTGCCCGACCACGTGAAGGTGCGCGTGCACGACTCCACCTCCGACGTGCGCTGGATGGTGATCCCGCAGCGGCCGTCAGGGACGGAGGGCATGGACGAGGACACGCTCGCCTCGCTCGTGACGTCCGACAGTCTGGTGGGAGCTGCCGTCATCGAGCCGCCCCGCCCCCAGGCCTGAGGGAGGCACGGATGAGCGAGGTCCTGGGCCGGTTCCGTGAGGGCGACGTGGTCCGCGTGCGCACCCAGGTGCCGGAGGGGAATCCACGGACCCCTCGGTATCTGCGGGACATGACCGGCACGGTCCTGCTCCGTCACGGCATCGTGGACAACCCGCTGGATCATCGGGACCCCTACCCGCCGCTGTACTCCGTCGTCTTCGCGCTGCCCGACGACAGGAACCCGCACGACGAGGTACTCGCCGACCTCCACGAGGAGTGGCTGACGGACGCGGCCGACGGGACGGCGACTCCACCGGCTGATGACGCCCCGCCTCAGCGCGGCCTCGGCTCCCCGCGGTAGCTGCCGAAGTGCCCCGGTTGCCCTCGGGATCGCGTGCGGCGAAGTCGCGGGACCCGTAGTCGGTTTCGTGCAGCGAATCGGTGATCTCCGCCCCGGGCTCTCCGCGTGCAGAGCGGGTCAGTCCTTCTCCACCGCCGTCAGGAACCTCCTCAGCGTCTCCAGGAAGACGTCCGGCTGCTCGGAGTGCACCCAGTGACCGGCGTTCTTGACCCGTACCAGCCGGGTGCTCGGGAAGAGCGCGTCCATGTGCGGGCGGTCCTCCGGCAGCACGTACGTGGAGTTCGCTCCCGCGATCCAGAGCACCGGCCCGTCGAAGGACGCCCCCGGCGGGGGCTCGGGGAAGCCGCGTAGCTCGCCGAGGTCCCGGTCCAGCAGCTCGAGGTTGAGCCGCCAGCGCCAGCCGCCGTCGGCTCCCAACCCCTCCCGGACCAGGCTCTGCAGCAGGAAGCTGCGCACCATCCGGCTGGGGACGGCGGTCTGCAGCGCCTGGTCGGCGTCGTCCCGGGTCGTCAGTGAATCGAGGTCGATCGCCCGCATCGCGTCGATGTAGGCGGCGAACGGCGAGGCTTCCTCGTCGGCATCGTCGGTGCGGCCACCCTTGATCGGATACTCCACCGGCGCGATGTCCACGACGACCAGGGCGCGGAGCAGTTCCGGGCGGCGCAGCGCCAGCTGCATCGCGACCTTGCCGCCCATCGAGTGCCCGACCAGCGTCACCGGCTCGCCGAACTGCTCGAGATCGGTGGCCACCAGTTCGACCATGTCCAGGTAGTCGACGCGGTCGGTCCACGGGGAGTGCCCGTGGTTGGGCAGGTCGAGCAGCGTCACGCGGTGCGTGCCGGCGAGCCCCTTGCCGATCGTCGTCCAGTTCTTGCCCTGCCCGAACAGACCGTGGACGAACACCACCCGCGGCCCGGCCTCGCCCAGGGTGCGCGACGCGAGTCGCTCGTCGTTGCCGGCCACTTCCGTCACCCGGCGATTCCATCAGACGTTCCGTCGGTGCCGCCGCTTACCGTGCCGGGGGACGAGGGGGAGATCCATGCCCGGACGACGGCGCCGCACGAGCAGCCGAAGCACGACGAGCACGAGCAAGCGGACGACGAAGGCCGCGCCCAGCCGCGCCAAGAAGCCCGCACCCGACCTGCCCACCGCCGGCCCGGGGGAGCGCGTGTGGGTGCTCGCTGTCCCGTTCCGTGCGCCTGCACCCGGCGCGGTGTGGCGCGCCGACCTGCAGGCGCCCGTCTGGGTCGGCGCTGAGCTGCCGCCGGAACTGGCCCCGTACGACCCGCCCCCGTACTCCTTCGAGCGGTTCCTCGAGGACGAGCTCAACGACAAGCCGCGCGCCCTCCCCCTCGCCCGGCCGATGACGCCCCGCGACCAGCAGTGCGACGGCGCCGACGTGGTCGCTGCCCACGCGGCGGCGGGCGGGCGGGTCTTCCTGCTGGGTGACGACCCCGGCGTCGGCAAGACCGGCACGGCGATCCTCGCTGTCAAGGCGATCGCCGAGCAGCGCGACGTCCGGACCGTCCTGGTCGTGGCCGACCGCCCCGCGGCGATCACCATCCCGCACTGGACGCGTTCGATCGCCGGGTTCGGCGACGGCGACCTGCGCTGGTGCGTCACGACCTGGGACCGGCTGGCCAAGGTGAGCAAGCTGACGTTCGACGTCGTCGTAGCCGACGAGGCGCACATGGTCCGGCACACGACGACCCAGCGCTGGAAGCACTGGAAGGCGGTCTCCGGCGCCGGCCGGGTCAAGGACGCACCCTTCGTCCTGGCCGCGACCGCGACACCGGCGCACACACCCCTCGAGCTGCCCTATCTCGCGCCGGAGTTCGCCGTCCGGCACGGGGAGTCGATCCGGGAGTGGGCCGACCTGCCCACCCGCCTGGCCGCGCACGGGTTCCACGTGGAACGTGGCCGCTACGGCTGGCAGTGGACCGAGGACGCCGAGGAGCGCCGCGCGGATCTCGGCCGGCTGCAGGGGTGGCTGGCCGACGCCGACCCGCCGGCGACGCTGCACCGGCCCGCGCCCTGGGGCCCGGTCTCGGTGACCGGCACCCCTGTGGCACTCACCCCTGCGGAGCGGGCCGCGTACGAGTCGGAGTGGTCGGAGTTCCGGGCGGAGATGCAGCTTGCCCGGCGCGCGCGGCAGAGCGCGAAGGGTCGGGCCGCGCTCATGCGGTTCCGCCAGAAAGCCGGGCTGATCCGGGTCCAGGCGACGGTCGACTGGGTGAAGGCCCAGGTGGAGGCGGAGCGGCAGGTCGCGGTGTCGGTCGAGTTCGTCGAGACGGCGGCCGACCCGATCCGCGAGGCGCTGCTCGACTCCGGCATCCCGGTCGCGGGCATCTACGGCCGCGACCGGTTCGATGTGGAGGCCGAGCGGCTGCGCTTCCAGCGCGGTGAGGCCGCGGTCTGCGTGTTCACCGTGACGGCCTCGATCAGCCTGCACGCCGGCGAGCTGCTGCCCGACGGCCGCGGCGCCTCCGAGACGCCCCGGGTCGGGCTGTTCCACCAGCCGCGCTTCTCCGGCATCCAGGCCCGTCAGGTCACCGGCCGCACCCACCGCGACGGGCGCACCTCGCCGTGGCGGATCGCCTTCGCCGAGGACACCGTGGAGGAGCAGGTGGCCCGGGTGATGGTGGAGCGGCTAGCGGTCAGCGGCTCCGCGGCCGGCGCCGACACGTCGTCCCTGCAGGAGATCGCCGAACTGCTCGAGGCCGACTGGCTGCCGGCCGCCACACTGACCGACGGCTGAGGAGTCAGCTCCGCTCGAGTGCCGCCCGGTCCCAGCCGGCCGTGGTCGCCGCGGCCTCATAGGTGCTCTGCAGGAAGGCGAGGAGCGCCGCGTCGGGGTCTTCCGCCGTCCGGACCAGCTCGTACGGGAGCACGAACTCCGCGACGTTGTCGTCCCAGCGCACCCCGTCCGGCAGGACGGACGCCGTCCGGAAGCCGGCAGGCTCCGGATAGGCGTAGTTGTAGAACACGCCCTCCTCCCCCGGCGGGCCCGGCCAGTACCCGCAGCTGCTGACCTCGTGGGAGTAGGCCTCCTCCATCACCTCCGGCCCGCAGTTCGGCACGTCCCGTGAATAGCGAGGGGCGGTCCGGCCCGAGAAGCGGGTGGTGGCCAGGTCGAGACCTCCCCAGAAGAAGTGCACCGGGCTGGCCTTGCCGAGAAAACGGCCGCGGAAGACGGTGAACACCCGGGTCGTCTCGACCAGCGTCAGCCAGAACCGACGGACCGCGTCGGCGTCGTAGGCGGCGTGTGCACGATCGTCGGGAAACGGCACCACGCTGGGGATCTCGACGGGCATCGGCCAGATCCGCGTGCCGACGTGCAGCTCGTC
>JAOPUS010000138.1 GCA_025963345.1 Blastococcus sp.
CCGGATGGGGCACTTCGATGACACGTACGGACCTCCCCGAGCTGACCGTCGGCTGGCTCGGCACCGGGCACATGGGCGCCGCGCTGGCCGCGCGCATCGGCCGGGCGGGCCTGGACCTGACGGTCTGGAACCGCACGCGCAGCAAGGCCGAGCCGCTCGTCGATGCCGGCGCCAAGGTGGCCGACGAGCCGGTCGAGCTGGCTGACCGCGACGTGGTCTTCACGATGGTGACGTCGTCGGCGGACCTCGAGCAGGTCGTCGAGCGGCTGCTCAGCGACCCCGAGCGTGCGCCGCGGATCCTGGTCGACTGTTCGACGGTCTCCACCGAGGCGTCGGCGCGGGTCCGGGCACGTGCCGCCGAGCGCGGCATCGCCTTCCTGGCCTCACCGGTCAGCGGCAACGGCAAGGTCGTGTCCGCCGGCAAGCTCAGCCTGGTCAGCTCCGGTCCCCGCGAGGCCTACGACCAGGTCGAACCCATCCTGAACCTGCTCGGCCGGCACGTGACCTACGTCGGTGACGGCGAGAAGGCCCGCCTCGTGAAGATCTGCCACAACATCATGCTCGGCGTGGTCGCCCAGAACCTGGCCGAGATAGTCGTGCTGGCGGAGAAGGGCGGCGTGCCGCGGGCCGCGATGCTCGACTTCCTCAACAACAGCGTGATGGGCTCGATGTTCACGCAGTACAAGTCGCCGGCCTACGTGAACCTGGACTTCACGCCGACCTTCACCCCCGTCCTGCTGCGCAAGGACCTCGACCTGGGCCTGCGGGCGGGCGACGAGCTCGGCGTCCCGATGCCGGTCACGTCCGCGGCCCGGGAGACGGTCCAGGCCGCGATCGCCCAGGGCCGGGTCACCGAGGACTTCGCCGTCCTGCTGGAGCTGCAGGCCCGGAACTCCGGTCTGGAGCTGGTGTCCGAGGACGTCGACGTCGACGACGGACTCGCCCCGCTCGAGGAGGTCTGAGCACATGGTCGCGCCGCTGGCCGCCCCCGGACACATGGGCGTCGACTATGAGCAACGGGTCGACTTCGCCCGACTGCGCGACTACCGACTCGGCCGGGCCAAGGAGTCCCTGCAGGCGAGCGAGTGCGGCGCCTTCCTGCTGTTCGACTTCTACAACATCCGGTACACGACACAGACGTGGATCGGGGGCGCGCTCGGCGACAAGATGATCCGGTACGCCCTGCTGGCTCGCGGCAAGGACCCCGTGCTGTGGGACTTCGGGTCGGCGGTCAAGCACCACAAGCAGTACTCCCAGTGGGTTCCGACCGAGAACTACCGTGCCGGTTTCCTCGGCTTCCGCGGGGCCGTCGCACCGACGGTCGGTCTGATGGCCGACGCGGTCGCGGAGATCAAGTCGCTGCTCGTCGAGGCCGGTGTGGCCGACATGCCCGTGGGTGTCGACATCGTCGAACCGGCCTTCCTCTTCGAGATGCAGCGGCAGGGCCTGACCGTCGTCGACTGCCAGCAGCTCATGCTCGACGCGCGGGTGATCAAGTCGCCCGACGAGATCATCCTGCTCAACCAGGCGGCGGCCATGGTGGACGGGGTCTACCAGGACATCGTCGAGATGCTGAAACCCGGCATCCGCGAGAACGAGATCGTGGCGCACGCCAACAAGCGTCTCTACGAGATGGGATCCGACCAGGTCGAGGCGGTCAACGCCATCTCGGGGGAGCGGTGCAACCCGCACCCGCACAACTTCACCGACCGTCTCATCCGCCCCGGCGACCAGGCATTCTTCGACATCATCCACTCGTTCAACGGCTATCGGACCTGCTATTACCGCACTTTCGCGGTGGGCAGCTCCACCCCGGCCCAACGCGACGCCTACACCAAGGCTCGCGAGTGGATGGACCGCGGGCTGGCCGGAATCAAGGCCGGTGTCGGCACCGACGAGGTCGCGGCGCTGCTGCCGAAGGCCGAGGAGTTCGGCTTCGGCAGCGAGATGGAGGCCTTCGGGCTGCAGTTCGCCCACGGCCTGGGGCTCGGCCTGCACGAGCGGCCGATCATCTCGCGGCTCAACAGCATGAAGGAGCCCGTGGAGCTGCAGGTCGGCATGGTGTTCGCCCTGGAGACTTACTGCCCGGCCAGCGACGGGTTCTCGGCGGCGCGGATCGAGGAGGAGGTCGTCGTCACCGCTGACGGCCCGCGCATCCTCACGCTCTTCCCGGCCCAAGACCTCTTCGTCACCAACCCCTACTGAGTTCCGAGAAGGACCCGGCGATGACCTCACTCGACAGCCGCCCCTGGGTGGCCAAGATCCCGACCGACCTCTACATCGGTGGCGACTGGCGGACCGCGAGCCGGCCCGACGCGATCCCGGTGCAGGACCCGGCGACCGAGGAGGTGCTGGCGCAGGTTGCCGACGCCTCGCCGGAAGACGGTCTTGCGGCCGTCGACGCGGCGTCCGCGGCGCTGCCCGGCTGGGCGGCGACGTCCCCCCGGAAGCGCAGCGAGGTGCTCTACCGCGCCTTCGAGCTGATGACCGAGCGGCGTGAGCAGCTGGCCGAGCTGATCGTTCTGGAGAACGGGAAGGCGCTCACCGATGCCCGCGGCGAGGTCGCGTACGCGGCCGAGTTCTTCCGCTGGTACGCCGAGGAGGCGGTGCGGGCCGCCGGAACGGTGCAGACCGCACCGGCCGGCACCAACAAGATCATGGTGCTGCGCCAGCCGATCGGGGTCGCCGTCCTGGTCACGCCGTGGAATTTCCCGGCGGCGATGGCGACCCGCAAGATCGGTCCCGCACTCGCCGCCGGCTGCACCGTCGTCCTCAAGCCCGCGACGGAGACGCCGCTGACGGCGCTGGCCATCGTGGCCCTGCTCGAGGAGGCGGGAGTGCCGCCGGGCGTCGTCAACTGCCTGACCACCCGCAGCGCCGGGGCGGTCGTGGCGGCGATGGTCGACGACCCCCGCGTGCGCAAGCTGTCGTTCACCGGCTCGACCGAGGTCGGCCGCCGGCTGCTCGCCACCGCTGCGGAGACCGTCGTCAGCTGCAGCATGGAGCTGGGCGGGAACGCGCCCTTCCTGGTCCTCGCCGACGCAGACCTCGACGCGGCGGTCGCCGGGGCGATGGTGGCCAAGATGCGCAACGGCGGGTCGGCGTGCACCGCGGCGAACCGCTTCTACGTCCACGCCGCGGTCGAGAAGGAGTTCTCCGCCCGGCTGGCCGAGGCCATGGGCGCGCTGGTCGTGGGCTCCGGTCTCGACGCGGGCGTGCAGGTCGGGCCGCTGGTCAACGAGTCCTCCCGCGACAAGGTCGAGGAACTGGTCTCCGGCGCCGTGGACGGCGGGGCGGGCGTGCTCACCGGCGGCAAGGCCCCCGCCGGGCGCGGCTGGTTCTACCCGCCGACGGTGCTGCACGAGGTGGCTCCGGACGCCGCGATCCTCCGCGAGGAGATCTTCGGCCCGGTCGCACCGATCGTGTCGTTCGACTCGGTGGACGAGGCGATCGCCATGGCCAACGACACCGAGTTCGGGCTGGTCTCCTACGTCTACGCCGGCGACCTGGCCGAGGGGCTGCGCGTCTCCGAGCGGCTGGACTCCGGCATGGTGGGGCTCAACCGCGGCGTCGTCTCCGACCCGGCGGCACCGTTCGGCGGCACCAAGCAGAGCGGCGTAGGACGCGAGGGTGGCCACGAGGGCATGCTCGAGTACCTGGAGAGCAAGTACATCGCCGTCGACTGGTGAAGCTGAAGGACCCCGTCCTCCCCACCCTTCGCACGCTCAGGGCGGGGCCCGGGACGGGGCCGGCGGGACCCTGAAGGGTGCCGTTCCATCACCTGTAGGGGGCCGTTCCAGTACGTCACCCCGGCGGGGCGGTGAACACCTCGGGATGCTGGGCGAGCTCGATCCGGGTCCGGCGGATGTGCCCGGACAGGTAGCGCTCGCCGTCCACCGGGTCCTTGCGACGGATGGCATCGAGCAGCAGCCGGTGCTCGCTGTTGACCACCCAGCGACGGTCGGGCCCGCTCAGCAGCATGAACGCGCGGCGGTGGTGCTGCGTGGAGTTCCACAGCCGGCTGATCGTCGAGACCAGGTGCTCCGAGGGGCAGCCGGTGTAGGACGTCAGGTGGAACTCGCGGTCGAGGAGCAGGAACTCGGGAAGCCCGTCGTCGGACTCGATGCGGGCCTGTACGTGCTCCATGTGCTCGATCTGGCCCGCGGTCAGGTGCGGCAGGCTCTCGGTGAGGGCCAGGGGCTCCAGGCGCTCGCGCATCTGGTAGACGACGTCCACCTCGTGCTGGTCGAGCAGCGGCACCCGCGAGCCCTTGTTGGCCTCGTGCTCGGTGAGCCCCTCGGCCTCCAGCATCCGCAGCGCCTCGCGAACGGGTAGCCGGCTGGCGCCCAGCCGCGCCGCGACCTCCTCCTGGCGGATCCACTGCCCGGGGGCGATCTCGCCCGACAGGATCGCCTCGCGCAGCGAGGCGGCGATCCGCTCGCTCGCCGCGCCGACGCCCGCGGAGTCCTGGATGTCGGTCATGGGCGCTCCACGCCGGCGCTCGTCGGCCCCTGTCCGGCGGTGCTGGGCTCTTGGCGTGACCTCGCCAACTCGGTCACGAAAATGCCTCTGGGTTGCGGAAGAAGGCCTTGCCGTCCGGATAGCTGACCAGCTCGAACTGCATCCCCCAGGGGGCGAGGAAGTAGACCCAGCGCTGACCCTCGTGAGCGCCGCCGCTCGCGGTCGGCTCGCCGAGCACGCGCACGCCCCGCTCGTGCAGGTAGGCCACCGCGGCGTCCAGGTCGTCGACGTAGAGGGCGACGTGGTGGCCGCCGACGTCGCTGTTGCGGGGCGGGACCGGGTTCTGGTCCGGCGCCTCGTAGGAGAAGACCTCGAAGATCGCCTGCCCGCCGCAGCGGAAGAAGGAGTTGCGCCGCATCACCGCGCGCGGGTGGACGCCGAGGTGCTCGGCCATCCAGTCGTCGTCGTGGACGAAGGGCCCCAGGGAGTAGAGGTACTCGCAGCCCAGTACGTCGACGAGGAAGGTCCGCGCCTCATCGAGGTCGCGCACGGTGAAGCCGATGTGGTCGACGCCGGTCATTCCGGGCAGTGCCACGCGTCCTCCTGGTGCCGCCGATTGGATCCAGTAAGTGAACACCACGGGGGGCCGAGGGCGCCACAGCCACTACTTCCTTGTGATTGGATCCAGTTCGTGGGATCGTGTGATCGCCACCACCCCGTGAAAGGGACCTCGATGCCTCAGCGCAAGCCCCTGGATCCGGCCGTCGAATGGGTCGAGTTCTCAGCGACCGACGCGGACTGGGATGCGGCCGAGCCGCACCTGCTCACCAGCATGCTCAGCCAGCTGGTGCTCATCCGGACCTTCGAGGAGTTCGTCCTCGAGCTGGCGGGTGAGGGGCTCATCCACGGGCCGGCGCACTCGAGCATCGGCCAGGAGGGCGGCGCCGTCGGCTCGGTCATCGGCCTCACGAGCCAGGACACCGTCAACGGCTCCCACCGCGGCCACCACCAGTTCCTCGCGAAGGTGCTCTCGCACGTCCACCCCGAGGGCATCGACCCGACCAAGCCGTTCTCCGAGGACGTGCGGGCCGTCGTCCTGCGCAGCCTCGCCGAGATCTGCGGGCTCGACCGCGGGTTCAGCCACGGGCGTGGCGGCAGCATGCACCTGCAGTGGAAGGACGCCGGGGCGATCGGCACCAACGCGATCGTCGGCGGCGGCGTGCCGCTCGCGGCCGGCTCGGCGTGGGCCCACCGGCAGGCCGGCACCGATGCAGTGGCCGTCACCTACTTCGGCGACGGCGCGACCAACATCGGATCCACTCTCGAGTCGTTCAACCTGGCGGCCGCGTGGAAGCTGCCGCTCTGCTTCTTCATCGAGAACAACCAGTACGCCGTCTCCACCAGCGTGCACGAGGCCACCGGCGAGCCGCGGCTGTCCGCGCGCGGGCCGGGCTTCGGCATCCGCAGCTGGAAGGTCGACGGGATGGACCCGCTCGCCGTCTACCTGGCGATGCAGGAGGCGCTGGCGCACATGCGCGCCGGCCACGGCCCGACGGTGATCGAGGCCGACGTCTACCGGTACTTCCACCAGAACGGCGCCTTCCCGGGCAGCTC
>JAOPUS010000196.1 GCA_025963345.1 Blastococcus sp.
GGTCGCCATCGACAACACCACCCGCAAACTGGTCGCCGCGGGACGCCGTCCGGTGTCGGTCGGCTTCTGGGTCGCGCTCGGTCATTCGCCGGTCCAGGCCAATGGTGGTCAAACCAGTCCGGGAGCAATCAGGGGCCGTGTCCGGATCTCTCCGGACACGGCCCCTGACCTGCGACGTTTCACTGTCGGGCTGACACTCTTTGAACCTGCGACCCCTTGACCCCAGCCATGGGCTACAGGTCCCTGGTGGTTCGGGGAAGTACTTTTCCGTGCAGGTCAGGCGCGATACGGAACGGCCGTGAACGGCCCCGGACGACCGGGAACACGAGCCCATGGTGGTCAAAATGGTGGTCAACAGACGCACGGCCTCACGGTCGTGATCGCACGGCCGCGGAGACTCGACTGCTGAAGGTCATCGGCCTGCCGCCGATACGCGGTCCCGGGAAGAGATGCGGTGTGGGGTACTCGGGCCCCGACGCCTGTCCGAGCGGAATCCTGATCGTCGACAGCAGGATCGCGGCATTCGGGGGCTGGTCTCCTTCGGCGAATTCGAACTCCAGCCTCGAGATCAAGGACGGGCGCGGCGCCGTCCGCGCGGTTCGGTCGGGTGCCGCGGTCAGATGTAGCCGCGTGGATCTAGCCCTGGCAGCTCACCTGGGACGATCCGCCGCCCGGAGATTTCGTGCGTGATGAGCCGCAGCCAGTGCCCCTTCTCCCCCGGCGCCCACGGCTCCACCCCGGCGGCCCGGGTGCGGGCCACGATCTCAGAGCGGTGGCCCTGACCCACTTCCTCGGCCTGGCCACGGACCAGCACACTCCATCCGCTGCGCGTTCGGCGGTCGATGTCGTCAACCTCGAAGGTCACGTTCGCGTGCTCGGCCGCGCCGAGAATGGTGCCCGCGTGCGTGCGGATAACCAGGGTCGTGCCGTCGAGCGCGTAATTCACCGGAAGGATCAGCGGATAGTGCTCGGCGTTCAGACCCAGACGGCCGATCTCCTGCGTACCTAGGAGCCGGTAGCACTCTTCAGCGGGGATGACGTGCATCGTCGGGTCGGAAGCCTCTCCGGCCACGGCATCGCTCATGGTCTCATCCTGACGACTGCACCGGGGATGTGCACTACAGATGGCCGATGGCGTAGGCCGACGTATGACGACGGGCCAGGAGGTAGTCGGAGGAAGGGCAATACTGCGCGCATGGTGGCATGCGCCGCAGCGGCGCCGTCGATCCGCAACACCCAACCGTGGCGGTTTGTCGCGTCACCCGGCCGATTGCAGGTCTTCTTCGATCTCGAGCGGCGCCTGCCGGTGCTGGACCGGTCGACCCGCCGGTAGGTAATCAGCTGCGGCATCGGATGCCCCCGGGTCGAGGTGTCAGGTCAAAGTGACGATTAGGACACGCCTCGACGCGAGTGAGGACGCAATGGCCTGACGCACTGCTGGAGTTTCCTCCTTCGGGAGCAGCGAGGAGATCCACGATGCGCTCGCCCTCACCGGCCCGTTCGCAGCACGAAGCGAGCTACGATGCACACAGAGGCGCATCGGTCGGACACAATGGGTCACGGGCTTCGGAGCGGACCACAGCAACACGAGACTGAGGCCCCATGACCCAATTCGACGGCAAGGGAACAGCGGACCTGCCAGGTCTGGCCATCGGGCCAGCCGACGCCAGGCGGACCGCCCGGGACCTGGCCGTCGCGGCCTCGGGCATCGGCACCTTCGACTGGGATCTGCTCACCGGCAGGCTGATGTGGGACGAGCGCCACATCGAGATGTTCGGCTACCAGCGGCCGGCCTTCGATCAGACCATCGAGGCCTTCTACGCCCGCCTGCACCCCGACGATGTTCCCCGCGTCAACGCCCTTCTTCGGGAGGCGATCGCCACCGGGGGCAGTTTTCAGGACGAGTACCGAGTGCTGCGGCCCGAAGGAGGCCACCGGTGGCTGGCAACACGCGGCCGTGCGCTGTCCGACGAGCACGGCACCACTGTCCGTGTGGTGGGAGCGGCCTGGGACAGCGTCAGCCACGGGGTGCGGACGCAGTCGGAGCTGACCGGTCCGCGGGAGCGCCTGCTCAGCCGGATCAGCGAGCGGCTGGGCAGCACGCAGCATGCCGGTGAGGCCGTCAGGCGCCTGTCCCGGCTGGCCGTGCCTGGGATAGCGGACTGGTGCATCGTCACCCTGATCGACGACGACCAGGCGGCCGGCTCCCGGCGGGGCCTGCGCACCGTCGCGTCCTGGCATGCAGACCCGGCCCTGCGCGCGGTAGCGCACGCCTACGGGCAGGCGCACTTGAGCGCCCCCAACGATGACCCGCTCTTCATCCGCGCGCTGCGCACCGGGCAGACGCAGGTGGTGCCCCGCGACGCCACCGAAGAGACCCTCTCGCTGCTCAGTCCCGGCCCGATGCGCGACCTCATCCCAAGGCTGGCGCCCGAGTCCCTCGCCATCCTCCCCCTCCCGGGGCCCAACGGCCCGGTCGGGATGCTCACCGTCGCCAACGGCACAGCCCGTGGCCCGCTCACCTCCGAACAGTTGGCCACCGCCGGCCACGTCGCCGTCCGCGCCGGGCTCGTCCTGGCCAACGCCCGGCTCTACCGCCAGCAGCGCGGCCTGGCCGAGGGGTTCCAACGCTCGCTGCTGACTGCGCCGCCCCAGTCCGAAGCCGTGCAGATCGTCGTGCGCTACGTGCCCGCCGCGCAGGCCGCCGAGGTCGGCGGCGACTGGTACGACGCCTTCGTCCAGCCCAACGGCGCGACGGCCCTGGTCATCGGCGACGTCGTCGGCCACGACACCCAGGCCGCGGCCGCTATGGGCCAGATCCGCAGCACCGTGCGCACCATCGGCGCCGAGAGCCACGACGGACCCGCAGACCTGCTGCGGCGGGTCGACCGGGTGCTCAATACCCTGCAGACCGGCATCCTGGCGACCACGGTTCTGGCCCGACTGGAGCACACCGGCGATGAACGGAGCTCGGGAGTCACCCGGCTCCGCTGGTCGAACGCCGGCCACCCGCCACCGGCGATGCTCACCACCGACGGCCGCGTGCAGCTCCTCACCGCCGCGCACACCGACCTACTGCTCGGGGTGGACCCCGACGCGCCGCGGCGGGAGTCGCTGGTGACCCTGGACCCGGATGCGGTGCTGCTGTTGTACACCGACGGGTTGGTCGAGCGGCGCGACCAGGACCTCGACCAGGGCCTCAACCGGCTCCAACGCACGCTGGCCGACCTCGCCGGCCTGAGCCTCGACGAGCTGTGCGACGAACTCCTGACGCGCATGGTGCCGGCCAGCCCCGATGACGACGTCGCCCTGCTCGCCGTCCGGTTGCGGCCCACATGACCTTGATGAGGATCGGTGTGCCGCGCTTGGCCAAAGCTCCCCGTGGCGGCTCAGGCGGCAACATCTTCCCTACGGGCTCGCGTTCTTCGGCTCGACCCGGAACACCTCCGTCGGCTCCGGGGAATCCGCGGGCCGCGCGTTTCCCCCGACGAGGCGATGGCTCTTTCGCTCTCCCCTCGGCGGTGGCGCCCCGAGAAGACCCACGCGGTGGCTGCCCCGCCCCCAGCACCACGCCGACGAGCTCAAGTCATCCGACCAGCTACACCACTCGGAGGGCCGTCACCCTTGCAGCGTGGTTCACCACGACTCACTGCAGTTTGCCTGCTGCAGCCTGTCGTCAGCGCGACCGGCGAGGAGCGGCCACACCCCATGGCAACCTCGCTAAGCGCTGGCCGGCCTGGTGGTCCTGCGGGTCCTGTTGCGAGCCGAGGAGAAGAGGCCGACCCGACCAACGCTTCGGAGACGTCGCTGTGCGCCTAGGGGTCATCGCCACCGGCCCGCATCAGGACCGGAAAGGACTTCGTCCTGCCGGTGGCAGGACGTCGGTCCCTATGTAGCTGCCGGTCGCCAGGCAACGGTGGCGGCATGCCCCCTCAGCACGTCGACAATCCGCCGGTCCCCGACCTCCGCGATCCGCCGGAACGGTCGGGCATCGGCACCCTCGACCGCACCGCACCGCCAGCGTCAGGCAGCAGCACTCCGGCCGCTGGGCTCGCCGCCCGCGTGCAGGGCGCCCGCCGGACCTACGGCGTCGGCGCCACGACGGTGGTCGCTCTCGACGACGTGACGGTCGGCTTCGCGGCCGGCGAGTTCACCGCGATCATGGGCCCGTCCGGCTCGGGCAAGTCCACGCTGATGCATTGCATGGCCGGCCTCGACACCCTGACGTCGGGCCAGGCATTCATCGGCGACACCGACCTGGCCACCCTCTCCG
>JAOPUS010000245.1 GCA_025963345.1 Blastococcus sp.
CCGGTGGAGTGGTTCGCGCTGTCGTCCGGCGCCAAGATCTCGATGGACAGCGGCACCGAGAACATGGACTGGGTCGCGCGGGCGCTGCGCCGGATCATCTCGTTCACCCAGGCCGGTGGCGAGATCAACGTCGTCGTCGCCGGCATCAACGTGGGTGCGCAGCCGTACTGGAACGCCGAGGCCACGATGCTCATGCACACCAAGGGCATCCTGGTCATGACGCCGGACAGCGCGATGGTGCTGACCGGGAAGCACTCGCTGGACTACTCGGGCGGGGTTTCGGCGGAGGACAACTTCGGCCTCGGCGGATACGACCGCGTGATGGGGCCGAACGGGCAGGCCCAGTACTGGGCCCCGAACCTCTCAGCGGCCGTCGCCTTGCTGTTCCAGCACTACGACCACGCCTACGTCGCGCCCCGCGAGCGCTGGGCCCGGACGGCCGAGACCGACGACCCGCGTGACCGGGACGTCCGGACCTATCCGCACAGCCATCCGTCGAGTGAGTTCACGACCGTCGGCGACGTCTTCTCCCCCACCGCCAACCCGGACCGGAAGAAGCCGTTCGACATCCGCACGGTCATGCGCGCGGTCACCGACCTGGACCAGCCGGTGCTGGAGCGGTGGGCCGGGATGGCCGACGCGGACACGACCGTCGTCCTGGACGCCCACCTCGGCGGTCACCCGGTCACGGTCCTAGGGGTCGAGTCGCGGCCGATCCAGCGCCGCGGCAGCTTCCCGACCGACGGACCCGACCAGTGGACCGCCGGAACGCTCTTCCCGCGGTCGTCGAAGAAGGCCGCCCGGGCCATCAACGCCGCCAGCGGTAACCGGCCGCTCGTCGTCCTGGCCAACCTTTCGGGGTTCGACGGCTCACCGGAGTCGCTGCGGAACGTGCAGCTGGAGTACGGCGCCGAGATCGGGCGCGCGATCGTCAACTTCGACGGCCCGATCGTCTTCTGCGTGATCTCCCGCTACCACGGCGGCGCCTTCGTCGTCTTCTCCGGCGTGCTGAACGACAACATGGAGGTGCTGGCGGTCGAGGGCTCCTACGCCTCGGTGCTCGGCGGGGCGCCGGCGGCCGCGGTCGTCTTCACCGGGGAGGTCGACAAGCGCACCGCTGGCGATCCGCGGGTGCGTGAGCTGGAGGCCGCTCTCTCTGCGGCCGACGGGGTGGAGCAGGCCCATCTGCGGGTGGAACTGGCCGCGCTTCGGAGCAGCGTCCGCTCGGAGAAGCTGGGTGAGGTCGCGGCGCAGTTCGAGGGGATCCACAACATCGAGCGGGCCCGGGATGTCGGCTCGGTGCACGCCATCATCCCGGCGGCCGAGCTGCGTCCGCGCCTCATCGATGCCGTGGAACGGGGAATGGACCGCGCCGTCAGATCCTGACGCGAAGGCGATACCCCCTGCGCGCGGCACGTGGACAGCAGATGCGCACCCGGTCGAGCTGGGCTGAGGCTTTCCGGTGTCGCCTCGGCCTCATCGCCACAGCGGCGGCCCCGGTGACGGGATTCCCGCGGATCTACACAGCCGCCCGCTACCCGGGGCCGTCCTCGCCGGGCCGCCGGCTTGTGGCCCTCGCGGGCTGTCCTTGATCGGCGCGAGGACGCGCTGTTGACGTCCGCACGCTCCTACGGGACGAGCACCGCACGTCCGAGGACGCGGCCGGCCCGAAGGTCCTGCAGGACGCGGGCCGCGTCCTCCAGCGGATACGTCGTGACGGTGGTGTGCAGCCGGCCCCGGGCGGCGAGGTCGAGGGCGTCCTCCAGTTCGGAACGCCGGTTTCCCACCGACGTCACGATGCGCTGTTCCGGCACGACCAGCGACAGCGGGTTGATCTCCACCCGGTCGAAGCTGTAACCCACGTAGACCAGGGTGCCCCGCTTGCCGAGGCAGGCGAGCGCGGCAGCGCTGGTCTCCCGCGTGCCGACCAGCTCGAAGACGACGTCCGCACCGTCGCCGCCTGTCGCCTCCCGGACCGCGGCAGCCACGTCCTCGGTGGCGGCGTTCACCGTCGTCTCGGCACCCAGTTCCCGCGCCAGCGCGAGCCGCTCCGGATTGCGGGCGACCGCGATGGGTCGCGCACCCGCTTCCCTCAGCACCTGCACGAGCGCCAGGCCCACCCCACCGGTGCCGTAGACGACCGCTGTCGCACCTGCCGCGACCCCGGCCATGTCGACCGCGTGGAGCGCCGTGGTGCCGCTGCAGCACAAGACGGCCGCCGCCGCGAGGTCCAGCCCCTCGGGGACGGGCACGGTGGCGGAGGCCGGCACGACGATCTGCTCGGCGAAGCCGCCGTCGGTGGCGAAGGCCAGGAAGCCGAGCGGGGCGTCGCAGAGGTGGTCGTCCCCCACCCTGCACCAGCGGCAACGGCCGCAGGCGTGCAAGTAGTGGACGGCCACGCGGTCGCCCACGGCGACGTCGGTGACGCCGTCCCCGACCTCGGCGACGACACCGGCCACCTCGTGACCCAGGGTGATCGGGGTCCGGGCCGGCGTGAGCAACCCGTCGAGGAAGTGCAGTTCGGTGCCGCACACACCGGCCGCTGCCACGTCGATGAGCACGTCGTCGGGCCCGGGCCGCGGCCGGTCGACGTCCTCGACGGCCAGCGGCCGGCCCGCCCCGTGAAAGCGCACAGCACGCATCGGTTTCCTCCCTACGCCGGCATGACCCGGGACAGGTTCCAACGGTCGGCGGCCCCAGCCGCCCTCTCAGTCCACTCGGGTGGGCTCCCGTGATACGGGCGGCACGCTACCCAGGCCGCCAGATGCGCCCGCCCGCCGGGTCCCGCTCGGGCCGGGCTGTTACCTTCGGGCCGTACGTGGCACGGGGTGTCCTGCTCGGGACTGAGAACACACCCGTCGAACCTGCTCCAGTTCGCACTGGCGAAGGGA
>JAOPUS010000247.1 GCA_025963345.1 Blastococcus sp.
CGCCTCGATCCCGCCCACCCCGCCGGCCCGCTCCGCGGCCGACCGCAGGATCGACCAGGCGCTCTGCCGCGACAGCGCGCCGCCCCGGACGTTGAGGAACAGCGCTCCCCCGCGCACCCCGCCCCGGCTGTTCGCGGCGAGCGCCGGGCGCGCCCGCACCAGGTACTCCTCCACGGCCCGCAGCGCATAGCTGCCGACCGGGACGATCCGCTCCTTGCCGCCCTTGCCGGCCAGCCGGACGGTCGCCTGTCCGCGGTCGAGGTCGTCGACGGCCAGACCGACGGCCTCGGAGATGCGGGCACCGGTGCCGTAGAGAAGCTCGAGCAGCGCCCGGTCCCGCAGGCCCCGGGGCCCCTCCACGGTTCCCGCGGCCTCGATGAGGGCCACCACCGACTCCACCGGCACCGCCTTGGGCAGCCGCCGGGCGGGCGTGGGGGGCCGCACCTCGTGCGCGACGTCGTCGGGGACGAGCCCGTCGAGCAGGGCGAAGCGGTGCAGGCCGCGGACGGCGACCACCGCGCGCGCCGCCGAGGTCGCCGAGAGCGGCGGGTGCTCGTCGTCCCCTTGGCGCAGGGCGGTGAGGAAACCGGACACGTCGGACTCGGCCACCTCACGCATGCCGCGCACCCCGGCCGCGGCGAGGTACTCGGTGTACCGCCGCAGGTCGCGGCGGTAAGAGGCGATGGTGTTGACCGCGAGCCCGCGCTCGACGGTCAGGTGGTCGAGGTACCCGGTGACGACCCGTTCGGGCTCGGGACCGTCGCCCTGCTGGGGAACGCGATCGGCGATGAGCGTCAGCGCAGGACCTCCTGAAGTGGGACGGCGGCCATGCCGTGGGCATCGGCGACCTCGGGGAGCACCACGTGCCCGTCGACGACGTTGACGCCGTGGGCCAGGGCCGGGTTGCCACGCACCGCCGCCACGGTGCCCTCGGTGGCCAGGGCCATCACATAGGGCAGCGTCACGTTGGTCAGTGCGTGCGTGGACGTGTTGGGGACGGCGCCCGGCATGTTCGCCACGCAGTAGAAGATCGAGTCGTGCACCCGGAAGGTCGGGTCGTCGTGCGTGGTCGGGCGGGTGTCCTCGAAGCAGCCGCCCTGGTCGACGGCGATGTCGACGAGCACCGATCCGGGCTTCATCCGGCTGACGAGGTCGTTGCTCACCAGGGTCGGGGCCTTGGCGCCGGGCACCAGCACGGCGCCGATGACCAGGTCGGCGTCGAGCACCGCCTGCTCCACCTCGTAGGCGTTGGAGGCCACGGTCTGCAGGTGCCCGCGGTAGACGCGGTCGGCCGCACGGAGCCTCTCGATGTCCCGGTCGAGGACGATCACCTCCGCCTGCATGCCCAGGGCGATGGTCGCCGCGTTCATCCCGGAGACTCCGGCGCCGATGACCACCACCTTTGCGGCGTAGACGCCGGACACCCCGCCCAGCAGCACCCCCCGGCCGCCGTGCGCCCGCTCGAGGCTGTGCGCCCCCACCTGGGGAGCCATCCGGCCGGCCACCTCCGACATCGGGGCCAGCAGCGGCAGCGCGCCGTCGGCGGTCTGGACGGTCTCGTAGGCGATCGCCGTGGTGCCCGAGGCGATGAGGGCGTCGGTGCACTCCTTGGACGCGGCGAGGTGCAGGTAGGTGAAGAGCGTCTGGCCGCGTCGTAGCCGGTGGTACTCCTCGGCGATCGGCTCCTTGACCTTCAGCAGCAGGTCGGCATCGGCCCAGACGTCGTCGGCCTCCGACACGATCCGCGCCCCGACGGCGGCGAAGTCGGCGTCCGGGATCGAGGAGCCCTCCCCCGCGCCGCGCTCGACGAGCACCTCGTGCCCGGCCCGGACCAGCTCGGTCACCCCGGCAGGGGTGAGTGCGACCCGGTACTCCCGGTTCTTGACCTCTCGGGGAACCCCGACCCGCATCGTCGCACTCCTGGTCCTGGCGGGTCGGCCCCGAGGGTGACGGGTTTCCCCACCGCGTCATGGGTGCGCCCGGTCGGGGCGCGCCTCGGCCGGAGTGTAGGCACGCGGCCGCGCCGCGTTCGCCTGATCCGGGAGGTTCATGACCTGACCGGAGTGGGGAACGCGCCAGTCAACGGAGTGCCGGGTGGTGAGTTCCGGTCACCCCGCACGGCGTGTCCTCCCGTGTCGGCGGCATCGACTGCGCACTCGGCCACCGCGACGCAGGATTTACCGATGCACCCCTACGCCCAGCACCCCGCCGTCCGGCTGCGCCAGCTGGCCGCGGACGTCGGCATGCTCGCCTGGGTGGTGGTCTGGGTGCTGGTCGCGCGCGCCGTGCACGCCGCTGTCCTCGTCCTCGCCGAGCCGGGCCGCGCCGTCGAGGACCTCGGGAGGTCGGTGGCCGCGAACATGGGCTCCGCCGCCGACGCCGCCGAGCGGGTGCCCCTGGTCGGCGACGAGCTGGCCGCGCCGTTCGGCACGCTGGCCGACGCGAGCGGTTCGGTCGGCGGCGCCGGTCAGTCGGCGCAGAACGCTGTCGGCACCCTCTCCACCGTGCTCGGCGTCGTCCTGGTGGTGCTGCCGGTGGGCTGGCTGCTGCTGCGCTGGTTGCCGTGGCGGCTGCGGTACGCCCGGGAGGCCGGGGCGGCACGACGGCTGCTGGCCGGGACGCCGGACCTGGACATCCTCGCCGCGCGGGCCCTGGCCACCGCGCCGCTCACCCGGCTGGCCGCCCTCCCGGCCGGCACCGGCGCCGCGTGGCACGCCGGCGATCCGGCGGCAATGCGGGCGCTGGCGGGTCTCGAGCTCGGCCGGCTGGGCCTCCGGCTGCCCGAGGCCGCGCCCAGCAGCCGGTAGCCGCTCAGCCCGGGATCAGGTGGCGTCGAGGGGGCGCGGGCGCGGGGCGTGGGATCGCACCCGGGCGGCGGCCAGGAGGCCGATGACGGCCGAGGAGTTGCGTATGTCACCGTCGAAGACCCGCTGGACGGCGTCCTGCAGTGGCACGCGCTCCAGGGTCATATCCGCCTCCTCGTGCTCGACGGCGAACCCCTCCGGGCGCTCGACATCGGTGAGCTCCTCGGCCAGGTAGATCAGCACGTGCTCGGTGCTGAAGCCGGGCGAGCTGTAGGTGGTGGTGAGCAGCGACCAACGCGCCGCGGCCAGGAGCGCCTCCTCCGCGAGCTCCCGCTTCGCGGTCTCCACCGGCGGCTCGCCGTCGGCGTCGCGCAGTCCGGCCGGAAGTTCCCACAGGCGCCGCCCGACGGGATGGCGGTACTGACACAGGAGGACGACGTTCTCGTCGTCATCGATCGCGACCACGGCCACCGCGCCGGGGTGCTCGACGACCTCGCGGATGCTGCTGCCGCCCCCGGGCATGGCCACGGTGTCGCGGCGCAGCGAGATCACCCTGCCCCGGTAAACCGTCTCGCTGTCCAGCACCCGGAACTCGTGGGGCCGGCTCATCAGATGCCGACCTTCTCCGCGTCGTCGAGGGGAACGGGCAGCCGCGCGGCCTCCTGGTAGTCGATGGCCGCCTGCACGAACGCGGAGAACAGCGGGTGCGGCCGGGTCGGGCGGCTATTGAGCTCCGGGTGGGCCTGCGTGCCGACGTAGAACGGGTGCACCTCGCGCGGCAGTTCGGCGAACTCCACCAGCAGCCCGTCGGGCGACGTCCCGGAGAAGACCAGGCCCGCCTCGGTCAGCCGGTCGCGGTAGGCGTTGTTCACCTCATAGCGGTGCCGGTGCCGCTCGGTGACCTCCGTCGAGCCGTAGGCGGCCGCGGCCACCGAGCCCTTCTGCAGGTCGGCCGGGTAGCTGCCCAGCCGCATGGTGCCCCCGAGGCCCCGTTCACCGGCGATGACGTCGACCTGGCTGGCCATGGTGGCGATGATCGGGTCGGGCGTCTCGGGATCGAACTCGGCCGAGTTCGCCCTCTCCAGCCCGGCGACGTCGCGGGCGTACTCGATGACCATGCACTGCATGCCCAGGCACAGCCCGAGCGTCGGGATGCCGTTGGTGCGGGTGTAGCGGAGCGCACCGAGCTTGCCGTCGATGCCGCGGACCCCGAACCCGCCGGGGACGCAGACGCCGTCGACCCCGGCCAGCGCGGCGGCGGCGCCCTCGGGCGTCTCGCAGGCGTCAGAGGGCACCCAGCGGATCTGGACGCGGCCGCGGTGAGCGAAGCCACCGGCCCGCAGCGCCTCGGTGACCGAGAGGTAGGCGTCCGGGAGGTCGATGTACTTGCCGACCAGGGCGACGGTGACCGTCTCCTTGGGGGCGTGCACCCGGTCGAGCAGATCGCCCCAGATGGTCCAGTCGACGTCCCGGAAGGGCAGCCCGAGCCGGCGGACGACGTAGGCGTCCAGGCCCTCGCGGTGCAGGACCTTGGGGATGTCGTAGATCGACGGCGCGTCCGGGCAGGAGATGACGCCCTCGGCATCGACGTCGCACATCAGGCTGATCTTGCGCTTGAGGTTCTCGCCGATCTCCCGGTCGGACCGGCACACCAGCGCATCGGGCTGGATGCCGATGCTGCGCAGGGCGGCGACCGAGTGCTGGGTCGGCTTGGTCTTCAGCTCGCCTGACGGCGCGATGTAGGGCACCAGCGAGATGTGCAGGAAGAAGCAGTTGTCCCGGCCGATCTCGTGCCGGACCTGGCGGGCTGCCTCGAGGAAGGGCAGCGACTCGATGTCGCCGACGGTGCCACCGATCTCGGTGATGACGACGTCTACTCGATCTGCCCCACCCACCCCGGGGCCCTCGCCACCGGCGAGAATGCGCGACTTGATCTCGTTGGTGATGTGCGGGATCACCTGGACCGTGTCGCCGAGGTACTCACCGCGCCGCTCCTTGGCGATCACGTTCGAGTAGACCTGGCCGGTCGTGACATTGGCCCGGCCGGAGAGGTCGGTGTCGAGGAAGCGTTCGTAGTGACCGATGTCGAGGTCGGTCTCCGCGCCGTCCTCGGTGACGAAGACCTCACCGTGCTGGATCGGGTTCATCGTTCCCGGGTCGACGTTCAGATAGGGATCCAGCTTTTGCATCGTGACCCGGAGGCCACGGCTGGACAGCAGGGCACCCAGCGAACTCGCTGTCAGACCCTTGCCGAGAGAGGAGACAACTCCGCCGGTGACGAAGACGAACTTCGTCGGCTGGGAGTTGTGAAGAAGGCCGAGATCACGTGTTCCAGACGGTCGATCCACGGGAAACGACCGTAACACGCTCGGCGCCCTCGACCGGCCCGGAGTGGGGAGTGCCACCCGACGTCTCCTCCGAACCGGTACCTCCGCTGCCTGCTCCAGCGGCCAGCCAGACCATCAACGGCACGAGCAGCGCCGCCGCGGTGGCCGGCAGCGCGACGCCGGAGTCGTTGACGGCGGCGCCGATCGCCAGGCTCAGCAGCGCCGACAGGAGGACCGAGCGGACGACGAAGACCTGCTCGGCCGACAACCCGGCCGGGCCTCTCACCTCGTCCCCGGGCCCGCTCCGCAGCAGGCCGCCGGGGCGCAGCAGCCACACGGCGGCGACGATCGCGACGGGCAGCATCCAGGCGAGCGGGCTGCGCAGCAGGATGTCGAGGTTGGCCTGCCCCTTGCGGCTGATGACGGTCCACGCCTCCCCCGTCAGCACCTGCTCGACGAACCTGCCGAGGTGACTGCGATCCGACGCCGGGCGCGTCCAGTCGAGGACGGCGACGGCCCCCACCGCGACCACGGCGGCGGCCAGGATCGCCACCAGGCGGACGACGGTCACCCGGACCCGCGCCAGCAGCATCGCCAGCAGGAGGAAGCCCGGCAGCGCGGCCAGAACCCCGCCGAAGTCCCGACCGAGGCCGGGAGCGCCGATGACGGCGACGATCAGGAAGCCCAGCACCAGCACGGTGCCGCCCGTCACGAGCCGGGCGCGATCCGGGCCGGCGCGTCGGCCGGCCGCGGTGGCGAGGGCGGCGGTGACGCTCAGCGCGCTGACCGAGAGGAGTCCGAAGCTGAGGTTGCCGTAGCCGGTGAAGCGGCCGGCCACGATCGCGTCGTACCCCAGCAGGCCGTTGAGCTCCAGCGTCGAACCGGTCAGCACGTCACCGAGGAGGGTCCCGAAGGTCACGACGAGTACCGCCAGGGCGGGGCCCAGCCGGCGCCGCCGCCAGGGCCCCAGCAGGGCGATCCCGGCGACCACCAGGTCGGCGCCGAGGACGGCCGCCACGAGCGCGGGTACCGGCGAGGCCGTGCGCTCCCACGGGACGAGCCCGGCCAGGTAGGTGGCGATCGGCAGCGCGGCCGCGGCGATGGCCAGCCCCCGGAGGATGCGACGACCCACGATCCGGGACCCGACCGGGCGTCCGCGGAGTCCCCCGAGAACCAGCATGCCCAGCGCCACGAGGGCAGCCGATACGAGCACCAGCGACCAGAAGAAGACGCCGGTGTTGCGGTAGTGGACCGTCGCCGCGGTGTTGGCCCACTCCAGCTCCTGCACCGCCCGCGCCAGCTCGGGCCGGTCCCCGCTCACCTGCAGCGGCTGGCCGTTCATCGACGCCGGCTGGTCCAGGCCGAGCGAGCGCAGTGCGGTCGGCGCGAGGTCGATGAGCTGGGCGAACGGCGTCCGTCCCGTGCTGGCCGAGCTCAACCAGCCCGACGGGCTGAAGCCGGGCCCGGCGGCCATCCCGACGTGCAACTGCGGACGGCCGTCGTTGACCTCGGAGATCCCGGCCAGCAGGACGAGGGTGTCGTCGTCCATCGTCGCGACGGCCGCGCGCAGCTGACCCACGGCACGGTCGATCTGCAGCAGAGCGGCGGACCGCGCCTGCGGGTCGGTGCCTTGATCGGTGCGGTCGACCCCCGGCTTCCCGGCGTCGGTGAGCTGGTTGAGGCTGACGAGGGTGAGCGGGCAGCCCGCCAGCACCCCGGCGAGCTCACCGGGATCGGTGGGCAGCGTGTCCACGCGGGTGATCTCCACGCCCGGGACCGCCACGGCCAGTGTGGCCGCCCGGCCCGACACCGTGGCGCAGCCGACCGCCTTCCCCAGGGCGCCGGGCTCGGCCCCGAAGCGTGCGGTGCCCTCGTCCTCCGCCGTGCGGGCGACGGTGGCCTCGGGATCGATCAGCGCGACGCCGGCGGCCCGCTCCTGCAGCCCGCAGTGCGACAGCGAGGTGTCCATCGGTGGCTCGGGCTGCGTGCCGCCCGGGGCCGGTGTCGGAGAGGTCGGGTCGTCGGGCAGGGGAACGGTCGGCAGGGGTACCGGCGGCAGTCCCTCGTCCGGGCCGGGGACGCGGGCGCGGTTGCCCGCGCCGAGGGTGGCCCAGCCGTCCAGGACGCAGGTGGTCGAGCGGGCGGCACGGACCGACAGCGCGCCGATGGCGGAGTTCTCGGCCATGGCCCACAGTTCCGGTGCCCCGTCGGGATCGACGTCGCTCCAGGTCAGACCCGGGACGCCGATCACGAGGACCCGGGCGACCTGCGCGTCTTCGCGGGCGGCGACGGCGGCGACGGCGGCGGACGGCAGTCCGAACAGCACCGTGAGCAGGACGAGGAGCACCGCCGCGCCGCGGCCCCGCCGGCTCATGACCACCCGTCGCCCGGCGCGCCGAGCAGTTCCCGATAGACGGCGACCAGCCGGCGCCCGGCGGCCTCCTCGT
>JAOPUS010000251.1 GCA_025963345.1 Blastococcus sp.
GTCTGCCCCGTGGAGGCCATCTACTACGAGGACGACGTCCCGGACAAGTGGAAGGACTTCTACAACGCCAACGTGGAGTTCTTCTCCGACCTGGGCAGCCCGGGTGGCGCGGCCAAGACCGGGAAGGTCGGCAAGGATCACCCGCTGGTCGCGGCGCTCCCGCCCCAGGGCGAAGGCCACTGACGACGACGGCCCCGGGGACGGCGCGCTCGCTGCCGGACTTCCCCTGGGACGCCCTCGGCGAGGCACGGGCGCGCGCCGCCCGACACCCCGGCGGGGTGATCGACCTGTCGATCGGCACACCGGTCGACGACACCCCCGCCGTGCTCGCCGAGGCGCTGGCCGCGGCCGGTAACGCGCCCGGCTACCCGACCGCGCTCGGCACGACCGACCTGCGCACCGCGGCTGCGGCCTGGCTGCATCGCCGGCTCGGGGTGGAGATCGCCGACCCACTGGGCGCCGACCCGTCGCTCGTGCCCACCGTCGGGTCCAAGGAACTGGTCGCCCTGCTGCCCACGTTGCTGGGTCTGCACGGCGGCGGCACGGTGATCATCCCGGAAGTGGCGTACCCGACCTACGAGGTCGGCGCGGTCCTGGCCGGGCTCGCCGTCCGCCGCACCGACACCCCACCTGCCGACGCCGCCGGCGTCGTCCTGGTCTGGCTGAACTCGCCGGGCAATCCGCACGGCCGGGTCCTGACCGACGACCAGCTGCGTGCGTGGGTGGGCTGGGGTCGGGCGCACGGCGTCCCGGTCGTGGCCGACGAGTGCTACGTGACGCTGGGCTGGGACGTCGAGCCGCGCTCGCTGCTGCACCCCGCGGTCGCGGGTGAGGACCATGCCGGGCTGCTGGCCGTGCACTCGCTGTCCAAGCAGTCGAACGCGGCCGGCTACCGGGCCGGGCTGTTGTCCGGTGACCCCCTGCTCGTGCGCCGGATCTGGGACGTGCGGCGGCACCTGGGCCTGCTCGTCCCCGGGCCGGTGCAGGCGGCGATGGCCGCGGCGCTGGGCGACGATGCGCACGTCGACGCCCAGCGCGAGCGGTACCGCGCCCGCCGCGAGCGGCTGGCCACGGCGGTGCGGGCGGCCGGGCTGCGGATCGACCACTCCGAGGCGGGCCTGTACCTGTGGACCACCCGTGACGAGGACTGCTGGACGACGATCGACTGGTTGGCCGGCCTGGGCATCGTCGCCGCGCCGGGAAGCTTCTACGGCTCGGCGGGTTCCCGGCACGTGCGCCTGGCACTCACTGCGACCGACGAGCGCATCGCGGCCGCGGTGGAGCGACTCGGCGCCTGACCGCCGGCAGGGCGTGCCGGACGGTCAGGGTGCCTCGTCGGGTACGCAGGTGATCTGGTCGGGCAGCTCGGACACCTGCGCCGCCGCCAGCTTCTCCGCCATCTCCCCCCACTGTTCGTAGGCCTCCGGAAAAGCGCTGCGCTGAACCCTTTGGGCGACGTCTGTCAGCCGGCCGGTCTCCCAGCCGGGCACCTCGACGAGGTGGTCGTAGAACTTGCCCGCCGCATAGATCGGGTCCTGCACCTCGGCCGGGGTGCCCCACCCGGAGGAGGGGCGCTGCTGGAAGAGCCCGAGCGAGTCGCGGTCGCCGTAGTCGAGGTTGCGCAGCCGCGACTCCTGCTGGGCGGTCGCCAGCGCGATCACGACTGCTCTCTCGGGCAGGCCCCGATCGCGACCGACGGCAGCGATCGTCGCCGCGTTCGCCACCTGCTCTGCGGTCAGCGTCATCGAAAGACCGGCGATCGTGCACTGTCCGGGCACTCCGGGAGCTCCCTTCTTCTCGGTGTCCCAGGCGAGCCCGACCAGGACGGCGGCGGCCACGACGAGCGCGGGCCACCAGCGGGCAGCGTTCCAGCCCTTCTTGCGCCGGGACTTCTTCTTGCGTCTGCTCGACCCAGGGCGGCGGCGGCCGGCGGGCTTTCGAGACTGGGTGGAACGGCGGGTGGTGGTCCTCCTGGCCCCGGACGGGCGGGAGGTGTAACTCGAGCCGGCCATCGGTCCCGACTCTAGGTGGGCTCCCCGGCGACGCCCGGTTCCCCGGTGCGTCTCGGCGGGGCGCAGGCGGTGTCGCCGCGGGGACGGCGTCGCTAGCCTGGGCGGCCGCATCCCAGCCAGAGGAGCATCCATGCACCACGTCCTGCTGCCCGGCATCGCCGCCACGACGGTCGCAACCAGCCGACTGACCCAGTTCCTGCTGCATCCCGAGGGGGTCGATCCGGTCGGGCCGGGGGAGGCCGTGCTCTTCGTGCACGGCAACGTCAGCTCGTCGCTGTTCTGGCAGCAGCCGCTACTGGGCCTCAGGGCGACGGGCCGGCATCGCGTGCTCGCCGTCGACCTGCGTGGATACGGCGGGACCGAACCGCTGCCGATCGACGCGACCCGCGGTGTCCGCGACTGGGCGGACGACGTCGCCGCGCTGGTCGACGCCCTCGACCTCACGCGGGTCCACCTGGTCGGCTGGAGCATGGGCGCCGGGGTGGTGCTGCAGTACCTGCTCGACGCGCCGGAGCGGGTCGCCTCCGTCGCCCTCGTGGCACCGGTCTCCCCGTACGGCTACGGCGGAACGGCCGGGCCGGACGGGCGCCGCGTCCACGCCGACGGCACCGGTTGCGGCGGCGGGGCGGCCAACCCCGCGTTCGTCGCGGCGATCGCGGCAGGGGACACCACCGCTGACAGCCCGTTCAGCCCGCGCTCCGTGCTGCGCGCGTTCTACGTGGCTCCCGGCTCACTGCCGCTCGACCCGCAGTTGGAGGACGTGTTCGTCGCCGCCATGAACAGCACCCGCACCGGCACCGACCACTACCCGGGCGACTCCGTGACCGTCGATGCCTGGCCGGGGGTGGCCCCGGGTGGGCGCGGGGTGCTCAACACGATGGCGCCGACGGTCTTCGACGTCTCCGGCATCGTCGACCTCCCGGAGAAGCCCCCGGTGCTGTGGATCCGCGGGGACGCCGACCAGATCGTCTCCGACACGTCGGTGTTCGATCTGGCCTTCCTCGGCTCGGCGGGCGCGGTGCCGGGCTGGCCGGGGGACGACGCGTTCCCGCCGCAGCCGATGGTCACCCAGACGCGGTCGGTGCTGGACCGCTACGCCGCGACGGGTGGCGCCTACCGGGAGGTCGTCCTGCCCGACGTCGGGCACTCACCGCACGTGGAGCGGCCGCACGAGTTCGCCGTCGCGCTGCTCGAGCACCTCGACGTCCCCGCGGAGGCGCCCGCCAACCTCCGCTGAACCCCCGGCGTTTAGTGCACTAATCGCCGGACGGGGGAAACCGCGGGCGAGTGCCCTCGGGCGATTAGTGCACTAAACGCTGCATGGTCAGTTCGCGTGGAGTTCGACGTTCAGGGCGCCCCAGTTGCCGTCGCGGGGGAGCGCCTCGAGGGCGCCGCTGATGCTGTTGCGGCGGAACAGCAGCCCGTTGCGGCCGGAGAGCTCGGCGGCCTTCACCACCGAGCCGTCGGGGAGGGTCACCCGGGATCCGGCGGTGACGTAGCAGCCGGCCTCGACGACGCAGCCGTCGCCGAGGGAGATACCGATGCCGGAGTTCGCGCCGAGCAGGCAGCCGCTGCCGATCGAGATCACCTGCGTGCCGCCCCCGGAGAGCGTGCCCATGATCGAGGCGCTGCCGCCGATGTCGCTGTCGGCCCCGACGACGACGCCGGCGCTGATCCGGCCCTCGACCATCGACGGGCCGAGGGTGCCGGCGTTGTAGTTGACGAAGCCCTCGTGCATGACCGTCGTCCCCTCGGCCAGGTGGGCGCCCAGCCGCACGCGGTCGCCGTCGGCGATGCGGACGCCGGAGGGGATCACGTAGTCGACCATCCGCGGGAACTTGTCGACGCCGAAGACGGTGACGTGGCCGACCGCGGCCCGCAGCCGGTGCGCGTTGAACCCGGCCGCCTCGACGGGGCCGGCGCTGGTCCAGGCCACGTTGGTGAGCAGCCCGAAGATGCCGGTCAGGTTCGTGCCGTGGGGGCGGATCAGCCGGTGCGAGAGCAGGTGCAGACGCAGCCAGACGTCATGGGCGTCGGCCGGTGGCGCGGAGAGGTCGGGGATGACCGTCCGGACAGCGATGACCTCCACCCCGCGGGCCTCGTCGCGGCGGACGAGACCGCCGTAGTCGGGGCCCAGCTCGCCGGAGAGTTCGAGCGCACCGAGCCGGGTGGTCCCGGGCCGGGCGCCCTCGGGAGCACCGAGCCGGGGCTCGGGGTACCAGGTGTCGAGAACCGTCCCCGAGGGGGTGACGGTTGCAAGACCAGCGGCGACGGCAGAGACGGGGACGGCGTCAGTCACGGTGTGGACGCTACCGACGCGGGGCCGCGCCTGGACGGCCGGTCACGGGAGCGCCCCCTAGGCTCGATACGTGAGCGAGCTTGCGAGATCACGCGGGGACAGAGCCGTGCCACGAACGCGGCCGACGAGCGCTGGCGAGGAGGGCGCGTGAGTGACCTTCCAGAGCTGGACCTCTCCGCCGATGTCCTCACGCTCACCCGGGCGCTGGTCGACGCGCCGTCGGTGTCGGGCGACGAGAAGGGCCTCGCCGACGCCGTCGAGACCGCCCTGCGGGGACTCGGCGGGCTGGAGGTGGAACGGGTCGGCAACTCCGTGCTCGCTCGCACCAACCTGGACCTGCCGACCCGCGTGGTCCTCGCGGGGCACCTCGACACCGTGCCGATCGCCGACAACCTCCCGTCCGAGCTGCGCGAAATCGACGGGGTACAGCGGCTGTACGGATGCGGCACCAGTGACATGAAGGCCGGCGACGCCGTGATGCTGCGGCTGGCCGGCCGGTTCGGCGTCCCTGGGGCCGCCCCCGCGCACGACCTCACGTTCGTCTTCTACGACAACGAGGAGGTCGAGTCCTCGCTCAACGGCCTGGGCCGCGTGGCCCGGGAACGCCGCGGGTGGCTCTACGGGGATCTGGCGGTCCTGCTCGAGCCGACGGACGGCGAGATCGAGGCCGGCTGCCAGGGCACCCTGCGGGCCTGGCTGGAGGTCCCGGGTCGGCGGGCGCACAGCGCGCGCAGCTGGCTGGGGGTCAACGCGATCCACGGTGCCGCCGGGATCCTGGCGACGCTGTCGGCCTACGCCGCCCGCGAGGTCGAGATCGACGGCTGCACCTACCGCGAGGGGCTCAACGCCGTCCGGATCGAGGGCGGGGTCGCCGGCAACGTCGTACCCGACTCCTGCCGGATCATGGTCAACTTCCGCTACGCGCCCGACCGCGACGAGGACGCCGCGGAGGCGCATGTCCGCGAGGTCTTCGCCGACGCCCTGGCCCGCGGTGTCACGTTCGACGTCGTCGACAACGCGGGCGGGGCGCTGCCCGGTCTCTCCGAGCCGGCAGCGGCCGCCTTCATCGCTGCTGTGGGCAGGCCGGCGCGGGCCAAGCTGGGGTGGACCGACGTCGCCCGGTTCGCCGCCTTCGGCATCCCGGCGGTCAACTACGGCCCCGGCGACCCCCAACTGGCCCACACCCGTGAAGAACACGTCCTGGTCGACGGGTTGCAGCCGGCCGAGGACGCCCTGATCGCCTACCTGTCGCGGAGCAGCGCATGAGCATCGAGCAGCCGGATGACCGCCGTCCCCGTCCCACCCGGCACCGCGGGCCGGTGGTGCTCCGCGGTGGCGAGCCCAACTCGCAGACCCTGGGCTCGACCACCGACCAGCGGCTGCTCGACCGCCGCGGGCCCAGCGACTGGGTGCACACCGATCCATGGCGGGTGCTGCGGATCCAGTCGGAGTTCGTGGAGGGCTTCGGGCTCCTGGCCGAGCTGCCGCGGGCGGTGAGCGTCTTCGGGAGTGCCCGCACGCCCCGGGACCACCCGCACTACGCGGCGGGGGTGCAGATCGGGGCCGCGCTGGCGCAGAACGGCTACGCGGTCATCACCGGCGGCGGGCCCGGCGCGATGGAGGCCGCCAACCGGGGGGCGAGCGAGGCCGGGGGGCTGTCGGTCGGCCTGGGCATCGAGCTGCCGTTCGAGCAGGACCTCAACGAGTGGGTCGACGTCGGCATCGCGTTCCGCTACTTCTTCGTGCGCAAGACCATGTTCGTGAAGTACGCCCAGGCCTTCGTGATCCTGCCCGGCGGCT
>JAOPUS010000322.1 GCA_025963345.1 Blastococcus sp.
ACCTCAACCGGCTCTCGGCCGACCACATGAGCCGGAACGAGCCGGAGGACGACGAGCGCGGCGTCATCATCAACACCGCGTCCATCGCCGCCTTCGAGGGCCAGATCGGCCAGGTCGCCTACACGGCCGCCAAGGCCGCGATCGCCGGCATGTCCCTGACCATGGCCCGCGATCTGGGCTCGCTCGGGATCCGCGTCCTCGCGATCGCGCCCAGCCTGTTCGCCACGGGCGGGACGGCGAAGATGGACGACAGCCGGATCGCCCCGCTCATCGCCGGCAACGCCTTCCCCCGGCGGATGGGACGGCCGGAGGAGTACGCCAAGCTCGCGCTGGCCATCGTCGACAACGCGATGCTCAACGGGCAGTGTCTCCGACTGGACGCCGGGATGCGCTTCGGACCCAAGTGATCAGGCGCGCGCGCCGCACGGGACGTGGACCGGGTGGCGCGCGCGTCCCCATCCGCCGGTGTATATCTGGCTATACGGCCTAAAGGTGTGAATGCGCGAAGCCCGGCACCGAGGAGCTCAGTGAACCGACGGACCGCGGCGCGCGGAACGGCCCCCGCCGTAGCCCCAGCCGCCCGGCGCAGGCCCATGGGGCTCGTCCTGGCCACGCTGTCGCTGTGCGGCACGGTGACCGCCCTCCAGCAGACGCTCATCATCCCGGTGCTCCCGGACCTCCCTGCATTGCTGAACACCTCCGCGAGCAACGCCTCCTGGCTGGTGACGGCGACCCTCCTCGCCGGCGCGGTCGCCACGCCGGTGGTGACCCGGCTGGCCGACATGTTCGGCAAGCGCCTGCTGATGAGCATCTGCCTCGCGGTCATGGTCAGCGGTTCGCTCCTGGCGGCCCTGAGCCACTCGCTCGGGCCCGCCGTCGCCGGCCGGGCCATGCAGGGCGTCGGCGTGGCCCTGATCCCGGTGGGGATCGCCGTCATGCGCGACGAGCTCTCCCCCGAGCGCGTGCCGCTGGGCGTCGCCCTGATGAGCGCCACCCTGGCGATCGGTGCCGGTGCGGGGCTGCCACTGTCCGGCCTGATCGCCGAGCACTTCGACTGGCACGCGCTGTTCTGGGTGACCGCTGTCGCGGGCGCCCTCATGCTGATCGCCGTCCCGCTCGTGCTCTCGCAGTCCCCCTCGCGCACCCGCGGGAGGTTCGACTTCCGGGGCGCGCTGGTGCTCTCGACGGGGCTGACCGCCGTCCTGCTGGCCCTGTCGAAGGGCGCGGAGTGGGGCTGGACCTCCGCGGCCACGCTCGGCGCCGGCCTCGGCGGGACGGCGCTCCTGCTGTCCTTCGTCCCCCTCCAACTCCGCGTGGACAACCCGCTGGTGGACGTCCGGGTCGCCCGCCGGCCGGCCGTCCTGCTGGTCAACATCACCGCGGTGCTCCTGGGCTTCGGCATGTTCGCCAACCTGCTCGTGACGACCCAGCTACTGCAGCTGCCGGCCAGCACGGGCTACGGCCTGGGGCTGGACGTGATCAACACGGGGATCTGGATGGCGCCCAGCGCCCTCGTCTTCGGCGCGATGGCGCCGGCCTCGGCCACGGTCATCAACCGGATCGGGGCGCAGGCGACGCTGCTCATCGGCGCCGTGAGCATGAGTGCCGCGTACGTCGTCCGGGTCTTCGTGAGCACCGAGCTCTGGCACGTGGTCGCCGGGTCCATGCTGGTCAGCGTCGGCACCTCGCTGACCTACGCCGCCATGCCCATCCTCATCATGAGCGCGGTGCCGGTGACCGGGACGGCGTCGGCGAACGGCCTGAACACGCTCCTGCGCTCGTTCGGGACCTCGCTGTCCAGCGCCGCCATCGCGGCCGTCGTCACGATGGGCTCCACGCGCATCGGCGGAGCCTCGTTCCCGACTTTCGCGGCGCTCAGCTCGGTGTTCTGGATGGCCGCCGGCGCGTGCCTGCTGGCCACCGCGGTCGCCGTTCCGCTGTTCCGGCTCGCCCCGAACGTGCACGTGCACATGACCGCCGGGGAGGCGCTTGCCGCGGAGACGGAGGCCGGGTTCACGCCGACGGCACCCCCGCTCCCACCGGCGGCCCCGGCCCGCCCGGCGGCCGAACCGGCGGAGGCCGGGGTCCACCGCGGTTCCTGACCGAATCGCTTGACCCAGGGCACCTGGTCCGTTAGATCTAACAGTGCGTCAGTTTTGGCCGGCCCCGTCGGAAAGAGCGGTGGCCGGCGCCCGTCACCCCGTCGGCGGGTGCCGGGTCCGCCACGACCTGCCGACCAAGGGAGACACACCGTGCCCATCGAGCTGCGCTGGAACGACTACTCGCTCAGCGAGGAGGAAGCCGACGTCCGCGCCATGCTGCGGGAGTTCTTCGCCGAGCAGTCGCCGCCGGAGGTCGTGCGCGCCGCGGAACCGCTGGGCTTCGACGAGTCGCTCTGGCGATCGGCGCTCCGGACCGGCATCGCCGACCTCTCCCTGCCGGAGGAGCACGGCGGCCAGGGCGCCGGGCTGACCGAACTGGTCCTCGCCGCCGAGGAGGTCGGGCGCACCCTCGCGCCCGTGCCGCTGGTCGACCACGCCGTCGCGACCCGGCTGCTGGCCGAGCTCCCCGGGCCGCATCCCGACCTCGCGGCCGCCGTCGCCGGCGACCTGATCCTGTCGCTCGCGCCCCTGTCCGCCCGGCGGGCCGGCCCGCAGCTCGTGCCCAGCGGCGCGGTCGCTCGAGGCGTCCTGGCGATGGTCGGGGACGACCTGGTGCTGCTCCGGCGCGAGTCCGCACCGGCGCCCGTCCCGAACCAGGGGTCCGCTCCCCTGGCCTGGTGGGATCCCGCGGATCCGTCGGTCGAGCGGACGGTGCTCGCGGGCGGGGACACCGCGCGGGCCCTGTGGCGCCGCGCGGAGGCCGAGTGGCAGGTCGCCACCGCGTCCAGCCTGGTCGGCCTCGCGGAGGGCGCGAGCCTGATCGCGCGCACGTACACGACGCAGCGGAAGGCCTTCGGCGTGCCGATCGCGACGTTCCAGGCGATCAGCCACACCCTCGTCGACGTCCACGAGGCGGTGCAGACCGCGCGCAACCTGACGCTGAAGGCGGCCTGGTTCCTGAGCGAGGAGCCCGACTCACGCCCCGAGTTGCCGACCATGGCGCTGGCGAACGCCGCGCGGGTCGCCACCGACGTGACCATGAAGTGCGTCCACGTGCACGGCGGCTTCGGCATCATGTTGGAAGCCGACGTGTCGCTGTACCACCGGCGGGCCGCGGTCT
>JAOPUS010000327.1 GCA_025963345.1 Blastococcus sp.
CCGCTTGTCGTCGACGAGCGTCCGCTGCATGACCGCGATCTGCCCCGCCGGGCCGCCGAACGTCTGCAGGGAGATAGCGAACCAGGCGCGCACCGCGGTGCCGAACGGGATCGCCGGTTCGGTCGCCCGGGGTCCCGGACGGCGTCCGGCGTCACTGGCCACGGGTGCTCCTCGGTGGCGCGGTCGGCGGAGATCGACGACAGGCAGCATCCCAGCCCGGCCCGAGGCGTCCCCCGCCCGCCGTCCCGTCGACGTCACCCCGGAGATGGTCCGCGAGATCCGGACGCTGATCGGGCACGCCTGACCGACAGAATGCGGGCATGACGTTCGGCGCAGGGATGGAACCGGCCCGGATCGGTCTGGTGGGGTACGGCTTCGGTGGTCGCTGGTTCCATGCCCCGCTGTTGCAGGCGGCCGGCGAGTGCGACCTCGTCGGCGTCGTCACCTCCTCCTCCGAACGACGCGCCCTGGTCGAGCACGACCACCCGGGACTGCGGACCTTCGACTCACTGGAGGCGTTGCACGCCGCCGGCGCCGAGGCGGTCGCGATCTCGACCCCCGCCTCGACGCACAGCGCGCTCACCGACCAGGCGCTCGGGCTGGGGTTCGCCGTGGTGTGCGACAAGCCCTTCGCGCTCGACGCGGGCGCCGCCCGCAGGTCGGTCGAGCTCGCCACGCGGCTCGGGCTGCCGCTGGCCCCGTACCAGAACCGGCGCTGGGACTCCGACTTCCTGACCGTCCGGGCCCTGGCCGACGAGGGGACCCTCGGCGAGCTGACCAGGTTCGAGTCCCGCTTCGAGCGGTTCGCACCCGATCCGGGACCGCCGGCCTCGGGCGGCGGCACGCTGCGCGACTTCGGCAGTCACCTGGTGGACCAGGCGCTGGTGCTCCTTGGTCCGGTCGCGTCGGTCCACGCCGAGTGGAGGCTGCGGGACAGCGGTCTGGACGACGACGTCTTCGTCGCCCTCACCCACGCGAACGGCGCGCGCTCGCACCTGTCGGGCAGCTGGAGCCAGGGCGCGCCCGGCCCGCGGTTCCGGGTCACCGGGACGACGGGCAGCTACGTGGTCGGAGGCGTCGACGGGCAGGAGGACGCGCTGCTCGCCGGGAAGTCGCCGGCGACGCTGGGCACGGCGTGGGGTGCCGAGCCGGCCGACCGCTGGGGACGCGTGTTCCGGGGGGACGACGGCGAGGTGGTGCCCACGCTGCCCGGCGCGTGGAACACGTTCTATCCGGCGTTCGCCGCCGCCGTGCGGGGACTCGGGCCGGTGCCGGTCGACCCGCGCGACGCCGTCGCCACCGCGACCGTGCTCGACGCCGCGCGCCGCAGCGCGACCGACGGCGGCGTCGTGTCCCTTCCGCCGGGCTGATCGACCCCGGACGTGCAGCGGGGCCGATCGGCAACTCTGCCGACCGGCCCCGTTCGCGTGCGGGATATCAGCTGGTCGGGACCGTGATGGTCGCGATGCCGATCACCAGGTCGCCGGCCAGGGCGGTGGTGCTGAACGTCGAGTTCAGCAGGTCGGCCGCCTCGGGGCTGAGCGTGACCGTGGTGCCCTGCAGGACGGCGTTGCCGGTGGCGTCCATGGAGATCGGGTTGAGGGTGCTGCCGTCGAGGTCGAACAGCGGGGCGCTGGCCGCGGCCTGCGTGCCGTTCACGGAGACGTCACCGAAGAGCCGCGCGGGGGTGCCCGGGTCGACGGTGAAGTTGGTCAACTCGACCGTGGTGGCGCCGGCGGTCAGGCTCAGGCCGCTGTTCTGGTGCAGCAGGGTGCCCTGCACGTAGGGGCGGTAGCCGCTGCTCTTGTCGAACACGGTCACGGTGCCCCCGGTGATCGGGAAGCTGACCGAACCATCGGCGAGCGTGGCGTCCCCGACGGTGCCCGGGGCGAGGCCCAGGGTGCCGAGGGCGGCGACGAAGTCGGCGTCCAGTGCGACGGCGGTGCTGCCGCCGGTGCCGATGGCCGGCAGGGAGGCGATGGGCTCGGGGCGGGCGATCTGCGTGCTCGAGCTCGACGACGAGTCGCTCGCGGTGGCGTCGTTGCTGCTGCAGGCGCCGAGACCGAGAGCCGCGCTCAGGGCGACGCTGGCGACCAGCAGCTTCTTGGCGGAGAGCTTGGACGGGGTCATGGTGGCTCCTAGGTGTCGATCGGGTCGATGCAGGAGGCATTCGGGCCGAGACGCCGAGACGGATTGCGCGCAACCGATCTTTGTGAAAAGTCGTGGTCCCGAGCGCTGCGACGAACCGATCGGGTTCCCCGCATCGAACATCTGAGGTGACCCGCCACCGAAGCCCTGACGCCCGCCGTCCGCTGCACGCGAGCGGGTGGCTGCCCCGATGAGCCTCGCGATCACGGACGTGCCGACGACGGACCTGTACGCCGTGGCCCTGCACTCGATGAACGAACCGGGCGGCCATCGGCGCTGGTATGCCCGCTACGAGGGCGGGCCGCGCCGCTCGCTGGGCGAGGCACTGCGCCGGTGGTGCGGCACGGTCGACGCCACCGACCAGGACCTGCTCGCCCGCGCACCGGGCGCAGTGCTCGACCTCGGATGCGGGCCGGGGCGACTCGTCATCGAGCTGGCCCGCCAAGGACGCGAGTCGGCCGGGGTGGACACCTCCCGGGTCGCGGTGCGGCTCGCCCGCAGTGCCGGAGCAACCGCGCTGTGCCGGTCGATCTTCGACCCGGTGCCCGGTGAGGGCCGGTGGGACACGGTGCTGCTGGCCGACGGCAACGTCGGAATCGGCGGCGACCCGGCCGCGCTGCTGGCCCGCTGCCGCGACCTGATCGGCCCCACCGGCCGGGTGCTCGTCGAGCTCGACCCCCCGGGGACCGGGCTGCGGTCCAACCGGGTGCGGCTCGAGCGCGGCACCCAGCGGGGCAGCTGGTTCGACTGGGCGCACGTCGGGGTCGACGCCGTCGACGGGCCCGCCGCGGAGGCGGGGCTGCACGTCACCGAGACGTGGGAACGGGCCGGCCGCTCGTTCGCCGCGCTCGTCCCGGCGCCCGAGGGTCGCGCGGACGTCGTCCGCCGCGTCGGTCTGGCGTCCTGACCGTGCGCATCCTGGTCACCGGAGGTGCCGGGTTCGTCGGCTCGCACGTCGTCAGTGCCTGCCGGGACGCCGGCCACGAGGTGCGCGTCCTCGACGCGCTGCTGCCCGCCGTCCACCCGGCCGGCGTCGAGCCGACCCTCCCGGACGGCGTCGAACTGCTGGTCGGTGACGTCCGTGATGCGGGGACGGTCGACCGCGCCCTGGAGGGGGTCGACGCGGTCTGCCACCAGGCCGCGATGGTCGGGCTCGGCGTCGACGTCCAGGACATGCCCGAGTACGTCGGGATCAACGAGTTCGGCACCGCGGTGCTGCTGGCCGGTATGGCGCGGGCCGACGTCGGCCGGCTGGTCCTGGCCAGCTCGATGGTGGTCTACGGCGAGGGCCGCTACGAGTGCCCCGTGGACGGCGTCGTCCCGGCCGGGCCGCGGCGCCGGGCGGACCTGGACGAGGGCCGGTTCGAGCCGCCCTGCCCGCTGTGCGGCCGGCAGCTGTCCTGGGGGACGGTGGCCGAGGGCGCCGGTCTCGACCCCCGCAACACCTACGCGGCCACCAAGCTCGGTCAGGAGCACCTCGCGTCGTCGTGGGCGTCCTCGACCGGGGGCGGCGCCATCGCGCTGCGCTACCACAACGTCTACGGCCCCCACATGCCGCGAGACACCCCGTACGCCGGCGTCGCCGCGATCTTCCGCAGCGCCCTAGAGGGCGGCCGGGCGCCGCGGGTCTTCGAGGACGGCGGTCAGCAGCGCGACTTCGTGCACGTCACCGACGTGGCCGAGGCGAACCTCCGTGGCCTCCTGGCCGATCCCCCGGAGTCGGCGCTGCGCGCCTACAACGTCGCCTCGGGCACCCCGCACACCGTCGGGGACATGGCCCGGGCGCTGGCCGACGCGTTCGGAGGGCCCGAGCCGCAGGTCACCGGCGAGTACCGGATCGGCGACGTGCGGCACGTCGTCGCCAGTCCACTCCTCGCCGAGAACGAACTCGGGTTCCGAGCACAGGTGGAGTTCGACGACGGCATGCGCGCGTTCGCCACCGATCCCCTGCGCTCCGCTCCCTGACTGCGCTGCGCCCTGACCTCGCTCACCACGGGGAGCGGACGACGACCTCGACGGCGATCGCGGGCAGCGCAGCGAGCGCCAGCCAGAACCGCTGCGACCGGGGCGGCAGCGACGCCGTCGCCGGGAGCAGCCAGACGAGGAACGGCAGCCAGATCCGCTCGGTCTCGCCGAGGACGAGCCCGGAGACGTCGCTGACGGCCATGCCGCCGATCGCCGCCAGGGGCAGCCAGAGCAGCCGGCCGCGCACGCCGGCCAGCCCCGCGATGACCGCCGGCCCGGCGGCCACGACCCCGGCGGCGACGTTGGCCGCAAGGAAGTAGTGGAAGTGGAGGAAGCGGTCCTCGTACGCGGCGCCGTCGCGCACCCGCTGGGCGTCGACGGTGATCCCCTCGAACCACCAGTAGCCGCCGAGGGTGAAGACGGCGAAGACCAGCAGCACCCCGACGGCGGCGACGGCCAACACCCGGACGACGCCGCCCCAGCCCAGCCGCTTCGCCTGCACGAGGACGACGGCGAACGCCAGCAGTCCGGCCGCGGTGAGGCCGAAGGACAGGAAGAGGCTGAGCCCGAGCAGCAGGCCGCCGGCGAGAGCCCGGAGGTGGCCGGCGGGTGACGGTCCCCTCGCCGCCGCGAGTGCGAGCAGGGCGATCCCCCAGGCGGTGACCCCCGCGAAGAACGCGTCGGCGCTCGTGGCGATCCACACCGCGCCCGGGAAGAGGACGGCGAAGGGCGCCACGGCTCGCGCGGCGGCCTCGTCGGCGACCGCGCGGACGGTGACGAGCACCGCCGGCACCGCCAGCGCGCCCCCGGCGATGCAGAGGACGGCGGCCCAGCCGGGTCCGCCGAGCCCGAGCCGGTCGAGCAGCGCGAAGGCGAGCAGTGCGCCCGGCGGGTGACCGGCGACGTGCGTCGTCCACGGATCCGCGGAGTGCACCGGAACCGAGTCGACGAACGTCGAGAGCAGGCTCCCGAACCCGTCCACCCGGCCGACGTCGGCCACGTACTCGTGCTCGCTGGTCATGGGCTCGGCGAGCCGACCCCATCCGCTGCTCAGCGCGAGCGATACCGCCCAGGTGGCCGCGGCAGCGACACTTCCGCCGAGCAGCCACGACCAGCGCAGGCGGCGGGCGAGGGACGGTCCCCACATGACGCCGACGACCGCGACCAGGAGAGGCAGCAGCACGCGGGCGGTCAGGACGGGGTCGAACCCGCCGACCAGCACGTAGCCGTCGCGCAGGTGCAGGTCCGCGCCGTCCCGGGTGAGCGCGCGACCGACCAGCCAGACGGCGAGAACGCCTGCGGCGGCGAGGACGACGAGCGCCCCCCGGGCGATCCCTCCTGCCCTCGACACCCGCTCCTGCTCGACGTCGTCAAGGGCGGCGGTCATCAGCCGGAGACTATGTGCCCCGGTGGACCGACGCCCCTCTCCTCCGGCGAGCGAACCGAAATGGACTCGCGCACGAATACTCGTACATGGCGACACCTCAGGACTCCGCGATCGCCGACGTCGTCCTCCCCTGTCTCGACGAGGCCGGTTCCCTTCCCTGGGTGCTGTCCCGGCTGCCGGCCGGCTACCGCGCGATCGTGGCCGACAACGGGTCGACCGACGGCTCCGCGGAGATCGCCGCCGAGCACGGCGCGACCGTCGTCCACGTCCCGCAGCGGGGATTCGGTGCTGCCGCGCACGCCGGCCTCGAGGCAGCAACGGCTGACTTCGTCTGCTTCTGCGACGCCGACGGTTCGCTGGACCCCGC
>JAOPUS010000440.1 GCA_025963345.1 Blastococcus sp.
AGGCCAGCCGGATGACCGCCGGGTCGCAGGACGCGATCGAGGGTCCGCGCGCGTTCGCCGAGAAGCGTGCGCCCGTCTGGACCGGTCGCTGACCCGACGCCGGACATGAGCCGGGCCGGCCGGCGGGAGACCCGCCGGCCGGCCCGGACGCCGTGCATCGAGAGAACGGGCCCTACTTGATGTTGAACCGAAGCGCACCGTCGATGCGGATCGTCTCGCCGTTGAGGTAGTCGTTCTGGACGATCTGCATGGCCAGCTGGGCGTACTCGTCGGGGCGGCCCATGCGCTTCGGGTTGGGCACGGTCGGACCGAAGTGCTGCTCGGCCTGGACCGGGTCGGGGTACGCCGGGGTCAGGAACGTGCCGGGGGCGATGACCATCGTCCGGATGCCGAGCGGGGCCAGGTCGCGGGCCGCGGTCAGGTTCAGGCCGATGACCCCGCCCTTGGCGGCGGAGTAGTCGGACTGGCCCGCCTGGCCCTCGAACCCGGCGATGCTCGCGGTGGAGATGATGACCCCGCGCTGGTTGGAGTCCAGCGGGTCGTTGGCCGCCATCGCCTCGGCCGCCTGGCTCAGCACGTTGAACGTGCCGGTGAGGAAGACCTCGACGGTCCGGCGGAAGGTGGCCAGCGGGTAACGCGCGCCGTCCCGGCCGATGATGCGCTTCCCGGCGGCGGGGCCACCGTGGACGATCACCGCTACGCGCAGCGGCGCCAGTTCCGTCGCGGCAGAGACCGCCGCGGCCACCGACTCCTCGCTCAGCACATCGGTCTCGACGAAGCGGACGCTGTCCCCGAGGTCCTCGGCGAGCTTCTTCCCCTTCTCGGCGGCCAGGTCGGCGATGACCACCTTCGCGCCGGCGTCGACGAGTCGGCGCACCGTCGCCTCGCCGAATCCACCTGCTCCACCCGTGACCAGGGCGGATGCGTTGGACAGGTCCATGTGAGCTCCTCGGATCTTCCGCCCGGAGGCGGTGTCGGGCGGTGGCCTCGGCCGCGGCACCCGGAGTTGTTTGGTCCTTACCGTAAGGTGTTCTACACTGCGTTCGGGGCCCGGTGGTAGTTCCCCCGCAGCGGGAACGTCCGGGGCCTCCCCGGTCCACTCCTGTTCCTCCCGGATCCGCCCAGTGAGGTGCCCATGCCCGACGCCGTGATCGTCAGTGCCGTTCGAACCGCCATCGGAACCGCCCGCAAGGGCACCCTTGCCGACACCACTCCCGAGGAGATGGCCAAGGTCGTCCTCGAGGAGGCCATCGTGCGTTCGGGGCTGAACCGGGAGCTCATCGACGACGTCGTCTTCGCCGAGTCGGGCTACGGCGGCGGCGCGATCGCCCGGCACGCGGCTGTCGAGGCCGGCCTGCTGCACGTGGCCGGCCAGGCCGTCAACCGGCACTGTGCCGGCAGCCTGACCGCGGTCGGCATCGCCGCCGGCTCGATCAAGTCCGGCATGGACCGCGCCGTCGTGGCCGGCGGCGTCATGTCGGCGTCCCTGTCGCCGCGGCTGCAGCGCCGGGTCCCGGGCACCGAGGACGAGTTCGTCGCCTGGTACCCGCCCACCCACCCGGACAGCCCCGAAGCCCCCAACATGGACATGTCGATCAGCGTGGGGTGGAACACGGCGAAGGAAGCCGGCCTGACCCGCGAGGAGCAGGACGCCTGGGCGGTGCGTTCCCACGAGCGTGCGATCGCGGCCATCGACGCCGGCCTGTTCGTCGACGAGATCGTGCCGATCAAGGCGCTCCGCAAGGACGGCAGCTACGTCGACTTCTCGGTCGACGAGCACCCGCGCCGCGGCTCCAGCATGGAGAAGCTGGCATCGCTGAAGGTCCTCCACCCGGAGATCGAGGGCTTCTCGGTCACCGCAGGCAACGCCAGCGGGATCAACGACGCGGCCGCCGCGCTCACGATCGTCGACGGCGACCTCGCCCGCTCCGAGGGCCTCACCCCGCTGGCCACCATCCGCAGCTGGGCCTCGGCCGGGATCGACCCGCGGCTGATGGGCATGGCGCCGTTGCAGGCCATTCCCAAGGTGCTCGCCCGCGCGGGCGTGAAGCAGTCCGACATCGCCATCTGGGAGATCAACGAGGCGTTCGCGTCCGTCCCGGTCGCGGCCTGCAAGGTCCTGGGCATCGACGAGGAGATCGTCAACATCCACGGCAGCGGCTGCAGCCTGGGCCACCCGATCGCCGCGACCGGCGCCCGGATGCTGACCACCCTCATCAACGACCTGCGCCGCCGTGGTGGCGGCCTGGGCATCGCGACGATGTGCGCCGGCGGCGGCCAGGCCGGAGCCGTGCTGGTCGAGGTCTGATCAGACCCCACTGAACGGACACAGGCCCGGTCTCCCTTGCGGGAGACCGGGCCTGTGTCCGTGTGGGGTCACGGTCCGGCGTGTCCTTCCCGGCGGGACCGCATGAGGCCCTCCTGGACGACGGTCGCCACGAGCCGGCCCTGCAGGTCGGTGATCCGGCCCTCGTTGAAGGTCCGGCCGTTGGACGCCGAGGGCGACGCCTGGTCGTAGAGCAGCCACTCGTCGGCGCGGAAGGGCCGCAGGAACCACAGCGCGTGATCCAGCGACGCCCACTGCACGGGTTCACCCGGATGCAGCAGCGCCGCGGTGCCCAGCAGCCGCATGTCACTGAGGTAGGTCAGCGCCCCCACGTGGACCGCGGGGTCGTCCGGCAGCCGGTGGCGGTAGCGGACCCAGAGCAGCTGGCGGGCCCGTCCGGCGACACTCGTGCCCTCGGGCACGGGCACCTCCACGGCCTCCCACTGTGGCCACTCGTTCGCGAAGAAGTCGTCCGGGCCGCCGTCCGCGGAGATGCCGGGCGCCAGCTCCCAGGGCCGGGGGACCGGTGGGGCGATCTCCTGGTGCTCGGGGCCGTCGTCACCGCTGTGGAACGACGCGGACATCGAGAAGATCGTCTCGCCGCTTTGCACCGCGCTCACCCGCCGGGTCGCGAACGACCGCCCGTCCCGCACCCGGTCCACGAGGAACACGGTGGGCCGGTCCGGCCGGCCGGGGCGGAGGAAGTAGCCGTGCAGCGAGTGCACCGGCTGCGCCGCATCGACCGTCCGGACGGCGGCCATCATCGCCTGGCCGGCCACCTGGCCGCCGAAGGTGCGTCGCAGCTGCGTCGGCACCGGCTGCCCCACGAAGACGTTCGCGTCGAGCTGCTCGATGGCGAGGACGTCCTGGAGATCGGTCACCGGGCATACCTACCAGGCGCGGTCCCGCGCATGGCAGGCAGCGGTCAGAGAGCGGTGCCGATGAGCTTGATGTCGAGGTACTCGTCGATCCCGGTCGAGCCGCCCTCGCGGCCGGCGCCGCTCTCGCCGACGCCGCCGAACGGGGCGGCCGCCGAGGTGGGGTTGATGTCGTTGAGCCCGATCATGCCGAACCGCAGCGCCTCGGTGACCCGGATCGAGCGCTTGAGGTCGTTCGTGTAGACGTAGGAGGCCAGGCCGTAGCGGGTGTCGTTGGCCATGGTGATCGCCTCCTCCTCGTCGTCGAAGCCGATGATCGCCGCGATCGGGCCGAAGGTCTCCTCCCGGTAGATCAGCATGTCCGGGGTGACGTCGGCGAGCACGGTCGGCGCGAAGAAGTTCTGGCCGGTCAGGCCGTCCGGCCGGACCGCGGTGCCGCCGGTGGTCACCCGGGCGCCCTTGGCGACGGCGTCGTCGACCTGGCGCTGCATCTTCTCCATCGCCGCGCCGTCGATGAGCGGGCCGATCGTCACGCCGTCGGTGGTGCCGGCGCCGACCTTCAGCTTGGCGGCCCGGGCCGTGAACGCCTCGGTGAACTGCTCGACGTGCGGGCGCTGCACGTAGAGGCGGTTGGGGCAGATGCACGCCTGTCCGGTGTTGAGGTACCGCACCAGCGCCGCGCCCTTGGCGGCGTGCTCGATGTCGGCGTCGTCGAAGATCAGGAAGGGGGCGTGACCGCCCAGCTCCATCGACACCCGCTTCATGCTCGCCGCCGCCCGCGAGGCGAGCATCATGCCGACCTCGGTGGAGCCGGTGAAGGTGAGCTTGCGGACCTCGTGGGAGTTCAGCCAGACGTCGGAGACCGGTGCCGGATCCTCGGCGGTGACCAGGTTCGCCACGCCGGCCGGAAGCC